>DAOVVI010000097.1 GCA_030637245.1 Cyclobacteriaceae bacterium | reverse complement strand
GGTTTGAGAAAACAATAAAGAAATTGGAAAAAGATAAGAATATTGATCACATTTTTGTTACCCAACACACCCCATTTTTCCCTAACGGAGGACATGTACAGGATGATATGTGGTACGGCGGCAACAATGACTTTAGGGCAGTTGTGGCAGGAAAAAGGCTGGCTAAAGGTATAATCGAGCGTAGGGATGAATTGTTGAATATAATTGTAAATGAAAGTGCCAAAGTACGAGCTATACTAACAGGCGACGAACACAACTATTGTAAAACAGAGGTTGGCCCTAAAACCAATCGTTATCCCGAAGTTTATTTGCATCAAAAGATTGAACTAAGCAGGACTATTTATCAGATCAATAACGGAGCAGCAGGCGCTCCATATTATGCCCAGGAAGAAACCCCATGGACGCCATTTACTTCAGGGTTCACTACGCAAAATGCCGTGGTTTTTTTCCATATTGATGGAGAAAACATAGAAATGGAAGTGATCAATCCCAACACGTTGGAGAAAGTGGATTCGCTGAAATTAAATTAGACGGCTCTCTATTATGGTCTCAGCATCTCGATAAGACCGAGCCATAAAATACATGATAAATATTCCGGTTGAAGCAGGGTTTGCAGAAAATCCATCATATTGGTAGGTTAGTGGTGCCGGTGATTATCAAGGGAATGCAAGTGAAATCAAAATATGGTTTCCCGATTAGTGAATTGGTCTCTATATTGTCAATCAGGCAGTAAAAAAAACTCAAAGGAAATATTCGTGTAGAAAGTAAGCCGGAGATTGGAGCCAAATTTATTATCGAATTACCAAACCTGCAAGTATAACACCTGTCAAATCAAAGCATGGTGAATTTTTGAGGCGGATGGTTTTATAAAAGAGAACAAACTTTTCCATAAATCGAAAAGGCATTAAGTGGGTTGTACTAGATTCGAACTAGCGACCCCTGCCCTGTCAAGGCAGTGCTCTAAACCAACTGAGCTAACAACCCTTTGTATTGGCAAAATTAAGAAACAGAATTTCCTTTAAAAATATTAGACATAAAAAAAGAGACTTTATGAAAATAAAGCCTCTCTTATGGATTTTTAATCTTTTATAAGTTCTGTTTTACCACTTCACCCTTTATGAACAACGTCTCTGTCCCGCCTTCTACATTTGCCGTAACTCTCACACTTTTATTGAATGCGCCTACAGCCGCAGCATTGAAGGTAGCCTTTACATTACCCGTTTTTCCTGGTGCAATTGCCTCTTTGGTGTATTTTGTAACTGTACATCCGCAAGACCCTTTTACATTGCTGATTACCAACGGGGTACTTCCGGTATTTGTAAATACAAATTCAAATGAAACAGGTTTTCTCTGATCGATCTTTCCAAAGTTGTGCGTGGTTTCTTCCCAGTTAAACTTTGCCATGGAACCAGGATTCCCTGACTCTATTGCAACTGTGGATGCCTGGCTCATTGCAAAGAATACTACTCCAAAAATGAAACCGGTTGATAAAATTAATTTTTTCATGTTATGATATATTAGTTTTAAAATATTTCAAATTTCTGTTATTTATACTTTTCAGGTGCTTAAGGAAACCATAAAAATTGCTAATGAATTGTTAACGTCAAAATTCAATTTAATATTATATCTTTTTTCGTTGAGTGATACGGAAAATATTCAGATAGGTTTTGGTATCGAAATTTTTTCCAATTGTAAATAGTATTAAAATGCAAATGTACGTGTTTTTAAGCCATACTTCTAATGATGAAAATTTATACTCATTTCACGTTTATAATTTCTCTCGGTTTACCTCTAACATTAAATTCGTAGTAGAACCAAGAATATTCTTTTCCTTAATATGTGCAGGTCAATATTAACAATCAAATCATGACATTACAGTAATATTTTCATACCTTTGCGCCGTCTTTTTAAAATTGAGATCATGAATGAAGGATTTAGTACAGCTTTGATGCTGCTAGCGGTTGGAATGATTACAGTTTTTACCATTTTAGCCCTTATTGTTATTGTTGGTAATATCCTCATTTCACTTGTAAACAAATTTATTCCGGAGACTAAAATAAGAGCTGTTGTTAAAGCAGCAACCCTCGGAGCGATCGATCCTCGAAAGATGGCAGCCATAGTCTCAGCCGTTGATATTGTGACTGAAGGAAAAGCAAAAGTGACTTCGATTACGAAGGCCGAATGAGAATAGTATGAAATTTGCCTGTCAAATTTTAAAAATCACTCCCGTCTGTAGTCATGCTTATCTCCAGATGAGGAATATCCATGATTTATAAATGTAAAATCATTTTTATAGAAAATATTTAAGATTTAATAACGTCAGAAAATATGGCAAAAGAAATTCAATTTTCCCTGGTTTATAGGGATATGTGGCAATCGTCAGGAAAGTATGTACCACGCAAAGATCAATTAGAAAGAATTGCCCCGGTTATTGTAGATATGGGATGTTTCGCCAGGATAGAGACCAATGGCGGTGGTTTTGAACAAATTAATTTACTGTTTGGTGAAAACCCAAACAAAGCTGTAAGAGCCTGGACAAAGCCTTTTAATGAAGCAGGTATCCAAACTCACATGCTCGAAAGAGGACTAAATGGTATCAGGATGAACCCTGTCCCTGTTGACATCCGAAAGCTGATGTTTAAGGTTAAGAAAAAACAGGGTACTGACATCGCCCGTTCTTTCTGCGGGCTTAATGATCCAAGGAATATTATTGATTCCGCCAAATATGCCAAAGAAGGAGGGATGATTGCTCAGAGCACGCTAAGCCTGACCCATTCAGCTGTTCATACCGTAGATTACTACGTAGATCTTGCTCAACAACTTATCGATGGTGGTGCAGATGAAATCTGCCTGAAAGACATGGCAGGTATTGGCCGACCGGCTTCTCTCGGTAAAATTGTAGCTGGCATTAAAGCTTCAAATCCTAATATTCTGATCCAGTACCATGGACAGACCGGTCCTGGTTTCACACCGGCTTCTATTCTTGAAGTTGCCCGTGCAGGCTGTGAGATTATCGACGTTGGCATGGAGCCGCTTTCCTGGGGAACAGGACATGCAGACCTTCTTATGGTAATTGCCATGCTGAAAGACGCAGGCTATTCAGTACCTGATGTAAACATGAAAGCATACATGGAAGCCCGGGCCCTGACTCAGGAGTTTATGGATGACTTCCTCGGATACTATATCCCACAAAGAAACAGAATGCTAAACTCGTTGCTCATAGGCCCTGGTCTTCCCGGTGGCATGATGGGCAGCCTCATGGCCGACCTTGAAAACAACCTCAACAGCATCAATAAGTGGTTGACTAAAAATAACAAATCTACAATTACTCAGGATGACCTGTTGGTTCAATTGTTTGACGAAGTAGAGTACATCTGGCCTAAACTTGGTTACCCGCCATTGGTAACCCCATACAGCCAGTATGTGAAAAACGTGGCCATGATGAATGTAATGTCAATGATCAAAGGCAAAGAAAGATTCTCGATGATCGATGACAATACATGGGATATGCTGTTGGGTAAGGCTGGCAAACTTCCGGGCAAACTGGCGGCTGAAATTGTTGCACTTGCAGAAAAACAGGGGCGTGAATTTTTCACTGGCAATCCTCAGGATCTATATCCTGATAGTCTTGATGAATTCAGAAAAGAAATGGATGACAATGGATGGGATTATGGTGAGGATGATGAAGAGCTTATGGAGCTTGCCATGCACCCGCCACAATACAGAAACTACAAAGCAGGTAAGGCAAAAGCTGACTTCGAAAAAGAACTTGCAGAAAAGAAAGGAGCTAAAGCAGAAAAATCTGCTCCTGCTCCGGCAGTTGCTTCATCGGGAGGATTTGTTCCAAAGACACTTAATGTGAATGTGAATGGCGAAAACTTTGTCGTTTCCGTTTCCTATGGCGATGGAGTTCCTGCCACACCTGCCAACGATACTCCTGCTCCTGTTGCTCCGGTTTCAACTGAAGGCGCTGAGGAAATACTTGCTCCATTAGAAGGAAATTATCATAGAACTAAAAGCGCTTCTGAAACCGCGATTAAAGTTGGGGATACAATCAAGGATGGTGATATAATTGGGTACATCGAATCCATGAAGGTTTACAATGCCATTACTGCTGATAAATCCGGGAAAATTGTGGAGATCTGCTTTAGCGACGGGGAAACGGTAGAAGAGGATGATGCACTTGTGAAGTTGCAATAATTAGTCCTGTGATAGATTATTTTAATTTATGGAAATTCTTAGAAATCTATTTGAAATGACGGCGTTCGGGTCTTTATTCCAAAGCCCCGAAACTGTCTTAATGTTACTTATAGGCGGGTTCCTACTCTATCTTGGGATTGTAAAGGGGTATGAGCCGTTATTACTAGTGCCAATTGGTTTTGGCGTAATTTTAGCAAATTCGCTTGGCGGTGAGATGGGTGTAGTTCCAGAAAATGATGAGATCATGCACATGTCATTGTTGGAAATAGCGAAGAACCATGGAATTATGAACCTGCTTTATTATTCCTTGATAAAGACAGGACTTTTGCCTCCAATTATATTTATGGGAGTTGGCGCTTTGACAGATTTTGGACCGATGTTGAGAAATCTAAAGCTGGCCTTTTTTGGAGCTGCTGCTCAGATTGGTATTTTCTCAGTTTTATTGGGAGCAATTGCTGTGGGATTTACACTTAAAGAAGCGGCATCACTTGGTATCATTGGAGGCGCTGATGGACCTACAGCTATTTATACTACCATCAAGCTGGCTCCTCATTTATTGGGACCAATCGCAATTGCAGCTTATTCATATATGGCCTTAGTGCCGGTAATCATTCCTTTTGTTGTCAGGTTAACTACCTCAAAAAAGGAATTGAAAATCAATATGAAGGAACAAGACAAACTGTATCCGAGTAAGAAGCCAATCAAAAATATGAAAGTGATGAAAATTCTTTTCCCATTGATGATGGGAGGAATTGTAGCCGTGTTAGTGCCATCGGCTGTTCCATTGGTAGGAATGCTTCTTTTTGGAAATCTTGTGAAGGAAATCGGGAGTTCAACCGAGCGGCTCCACAAAGCTGCATCCGGAGGTATTCTTAATACTGCCACCATATTTTTAGGCCTGACTGTCGGTGGAACAATGACGGCCAGCGCTTTTTTAAATACACAAACTATTATGATTATCGTTGGAGGATTTATCGCTTTTTGTTTTTCAGTTGCGGGTGGTATATATGCCGTTAAGGTGCATAATATATTTGCTAAAAAGAAAATAAATCCCTTGATTGGAGCGACAGGTTTGAGTGCGGTGCCTATGGCATCCAGAGTGGCTAACGAAGTAGCATTAAAGCATGATCCCAGCAATCATTTGTTACAATATGCGATGGCTAGTAACATTTCAGGAGTTATAGGATCTGCGGTTGCTGCCGGAGTATTGATTTCGTTTTTATCGTAGAATAATTAAATAGCAATATTTTATAAATGCATAATTGAATGATTAAAGACCATTCAGTTATGCATTTTTTTATTAAAAACTCATGGCTTATCAATATCTATCAATGAAGGGAAAAAGAAATATTCGTGAAGAAAACCTACACAAGATATTATTAAGCAAATATATTCCGGCTGAAGAATTAAACCATAGTTTTAGTACGTGGGAATTAAAGGGTACTTTCTTTGAAAAAGTATTTTTGGAAACCTATGAATTGCTGGGAGGAAGAGAAGCTTTTCCTGAAATTAAATTCAATGTTCCTTTTATGCCCGCCTGCCGGCGAGGCAGGGAATTCGGACGCTTTTGTATCCTTTTAGATGAACAATTACACTTCAACAGATATCGGGCTAAAACGTTAAGATCTTCTTTTTATGAAAACCTGAGTAGTTTTCCATTGATGAAATACAGATCGTATAGCAGGAAATATGAAGTGGAATGTCTCAAGGCGGGCACATCTAATCCGTCCTGGACAAACGATGAAGCAGAACGTCATTTTGGACCATCTCAAAATAATGGAGATTTGGGATTGAGTGGTTCATCCGGATGGAAAATGATAGCTTTTAAAGATTTTGCAATCGACCTTATTGCCAGGCAAAGAAAAATCCGTCTTTTGAGAATATCTGTTTGGGATGATTTAATGGTTGACCGGCAATTGAAAAAGTTAAATGAATTGCTCATGAGCCCGGGAAAGGCAACAGATTTGATTTTAAAGATAGTAGAAAGAAAGGCGATTGGTTTGTTTGCCGATGATTTCTGATAATTTCAGGATAGAGTACCCATAAAATTTATCGGATCAATGCTTACATTAAGTATTTTTTTTTGATAATTTCAAAGCCGTAATTTTTTAATAATGGTTTTACTCCCATTGTTCATTGCATTAGTATTGGGCTTTTTTGATGAACCTCATGAAATTACCTCCGATGTTGGGCTTT
>DAOVVI010000247.1 GCA_030637245.1 Cyclobacteriaceae bacterium | reverse complement strand
TTCCAATAATGTTGAAAAATTGGCCGATTCTATCATTCAAGCCTCCCTGGATAAAGACATTAAGATGAATGCGCTTTATTGGAAAATAAATGCTACGGCTATGAGCAGACAGGTGATTTTTCAGACTGTTCCATATGTATCATTGGTGGATACCTGGACATTTTGTAAGCAGCAAGATGATTTTGTGCAAAGTGGGAATGGAGGTGATTTATTTGGAGATTTTCAATCAAGAGTAATACAGGTTACTGGTAAACTTGAAGAAGACGTCTTGGCAATTGCAAGGGTGGTATCTACTATTAGAGAATATAATTCTTATAAAAAATTTGTTGAAGCTTATGCAGATGAACATCCTTTTGAGGATTTGTTTTTTAGCAGGGGATCTATTTTGTCTCAAGTAAACGAAGCGTTAGGATTTTCAGATAGTACAGCTGTTAAAACCGTAGGGACAATGCCTGAAGCGGTTTCGGATCTTTCTTCAAGAATGAATGATCTGGCAGATAAAATACCAAAAATGGCAAAATGGAGAACGGAAGCCTACCTGTATGAATCTGGTGTGGATAGCATTGATTTCAAAGCTTTGATGGATAGCATAAACATGCTCACAGGACATATTTCATATATAGCTGAAAATAGTCCGGAGCTGCTTGATACCGCCATCATCAAACTAAATGAAAGGCTAACTCCCCTCATCAATCAACTGGATCGAAGATGGGCAGAAACATTATGGAAACTTGGGGAAGAGCGGCTGGCGCTTGTTGAAGGTCTGGATGAACAAAGGTTGGCCATAAGTGAAACGGTGGCCGTGGAAAGGGAGGTGATAATGAAAGATTTAAATATACTTTCTAAGGAACTAGTGGAACAGTCCTGGGTTCACATAAAAGAATTAATTTTTAAGTCACTATTTTTAATTCTATTGATCTTGATCGTAATGCTCGGATTGCCGTTTGGTCTGGGATATTTGACAGGAAAAACAATATCAAAAAGAAAATTGGGGAAGACCTGATCGTATTTATTTAATTTCACTTTAAAATTGATAATTCTCTATATTTTAGTATAATAATTTATCAGTAATATGATTATTGGAATTGACATAGGCGGAACGACAACAGATATCGTCGGATTAAAGGATGGAAAAATACTCAGCCCGGTTTCTGTGAAAGCAGATGACCCGATTACTTCAGCCGCCGGAGCTTTGGGTAAGTTTGTCGAAATACTGGATCTGTCATTATCTGAAATTAAATTGATAGCTGCAACAGGTGTAGGTTCGGGGCAAATCAGGAATAAGCTATTGGGAATTCCAGTAAAAAAAATTGATGAATTTGATTCTATTGGTACGGCCGGCGCATATCTTTCAGGGTTGGATGAAGCAATGGTTATAAGCATGGGAACGGGTACAGCGCTTGTTAATGTGAGGAATGGAATGATCCAACATTGGGGAGGCAGCGGTGTTGGTGGAGGAACGATGGTGGGTCTTTCGCGCAAACTTTTAAATATCACGACTATTCAGACATTGATGGATAAAGCATCGAAAGGCAGACTCGGAATGATAGATTTAACAGTGGGTGATATTGCAGGCGGAGCGCTTGTAAATCTCCCGGAATCCGCTACCGCTTCCAATTTTGGTAAAGTATCAGACGAGGCCAATAGCAGCGATATAGCCATGGCAATTATAAACCTTGTAGGCCAGACCATTGCGCTTTTAGGAATTTCCGCGGCCAGGGCAGAGAAGGTAAACGATATTGTTTTAACCGGGAAATTGTCAATTTTACCGTTGATAAGAAAAGTTATGGATGGCGTTGGCAACTTGTATCAAATAAATTTTCTTGTGCCAAAGCATGCAGAGTTTGGCACAGCGATTGGCGCGGCCATTAAAGCCCAGAAATTATTGTAATATCCATGTAGAGCATCATTTGTAATTTGCTGAAAAATCTCTACTGGTCCGACCGTCAATAAAAACAAAAAACTGGTTCGAGCATCTCGGACCTTTTTAGTTTTGTCACAGGATGTCTCTCCAAGGTATAAGTTACATCACTTGGCACAAGGTACTTGGGCCTCTTGCAGAAGACCCCGCTCAGGCTAAAAAAAGAAAAGTAATGAGTAAATTGATTTACACCTTTTATCATTAACCCATTTCACATTAAATCTGCCGAGGCAGGTTCATGGCAAAACTTTTTAATCCAATTATTATTTTGAATTAAATTCATCCAAAGCTTGCTGTAACGCAACTATATTGTCGCGTGGCATTCCCGGACTCACACCCCCACCAAGAGATAGTATAATCCCTTCTCCATTACTTTTCTCCAATACATCCAGAGTAGCGTCAAAAACTTCTTGTGGAGTGCCTTGGACTCCTATTTCCAGAGGGTTTACGTTTCCCATCAAACATATGCGATCACCAACACTATTTTTTACCTCTGCAATGTCAGTTTGTTTACCCCAATTCAACACATTAAATCCACAATCAGGTAGATGCTTTAGACATGCATTTATATCGGCGTCATTGTGATAAATTTTTATCCAGTCCTTTGGAAAAGCATCACAAATTCGTTTCAAATATGGATGAGCAAATTCCTGATAATCATCTTCACCGATAAAGCCGACAATGTCATCTAAAATAAAAATTCCTTCAACAGTATTTCCCATTGCTTTTGCCTGTGCTTTCAGCCAATCAATAATCAGATTAGTAGAAAGGTCGATTAGCTTGTGCGCCCATTCTGGTTTTTCAATAATATCCATCATGAAATTAGTTGTATTTCGTACAAAGCCCGCAGTGCAAAGCGGACCTCTTGAAGTAACAATCGGCAATGTGTATCCATGATCCAGAATGCGTTGTTTTTGCATTCTAATCCGGTGTAGTGTCAAGGCCATAAATGCGTCATGCTCCACCTCGTATTTCGGGAGATCATCAATGTCTTCTATGCGAAATAGGGTATGAAACTCACTTGGTGTATTATTTTCCCAGAATTTAATTTTAGTGCCCAACGCAGAGGGTTCGGCAGCCATACCGTATTCCATCCACCATGAGGGGATAAAAATAATATCGGGAAATTCCTGATGAATTTTCAGGTTTGATTGAAACCATAATTCAGGATCGAGATAATAGTCCATATGGTTTATTCCCAGGTAACCGGGTATCCATGGACTATCAATGATTAACGCCAGAGGAGTCTTATCTAACTTTTCAAGGCGGGCTGCTTTTTTAAAAATTTCCCACTGCTCAGGTCTCATAGCTTTAAATTTAAATTGGACTTTTAATATATACTTTACAAAAACTTATTTTTCCAGCAAGTTTTTGTAAAGTAATGGCATAAATCTTCAAAATTCCATTAGGTTTAAAAAATATCTTTACTCTTTAATAATTGTGATTTTTATTTTTTTAGTTTTAATCCCGATAATAGTTGTAGTGGAATTCTTAATAAATGATTGATTTAATTGTGATGATGGCAGACAGAACTTTTTTAACTCTTGTACAAATATTCTTTTTAATGTTGATAACCCTGAACCTTAATGCCCAGGGAAATGGAACAAAAAATGAAATAAAGGGAGTACGTATTGATGTACCACCCAAGATCGATGGCTACCTGGACGACCCTGCCTGGAAACTGGCCTCAGTTGTCACCGAATTTTATCAGCGTGAACCCGACAATGGCCAACCGATAACTGAAAAAACAGAAGTATATGTTTGCTACGGCGAAAAACATTTGTACATCGGATTTAGGTGTTTTGATGATCCTGATAAAATTACTGCGAAGGAGCTAAAACGGGATATCAGCCTTGGTGAGGACGACAGGGTGCAGGTGATCATTGATACGTACAACGATAAACGCAATGGATTCTGGTTCCAGGTTGGTCCCCTTGGTTGCATCGGTGATGCGCTGGTTAGTGAAAATGGAGCTGCCTTCAATAAGCAATGGGATGGACTGTTTGATGGCGAAGCAAAAATCCAGGATTTTGGATGGGAAGCCGAAATGGCGATTCCTTTTAAAACCCTTAGGTTTCGACCAGGCCAGGATACCTGGGGCATCAAATTTATCCGTCATATCCGAAGACGGCTTGAAGCATCCTACTGGCCGGAGGCAAATTTGAATACATACAGGTTTCAGGTTTCCGATGCCGGATTGCTGACTGGATTAGAGGACATGTCCCAGGGATTTGGACTGGATGTACGCCCCTACGGATTAGTAGGGATGAATCAAAAGAATGGAGAAAGCAATGAGTTCATCTATAATGTCGGAGGAGATGTTTTTTACCAGGTTGGAAGTGGTATGAATGCAGCCCTGACCATCAATACGGATTTTGCACAAACAGAAGTTGACAGCCGACAGGTAAACCTGACCCGATTTGCATTATTCTTCCCGGAGAAGCGGAACTTCTTCCTCGATGGCGCCAATTATTTCAATTTTGGATTTAACGGGGATGATCAAAACCGAAACGGAACAAATATGATTCCCTATTTTTCAAGGAGAATTGGCCTGGACGCTGATGGTGATCCCATTCCCATTGTAGCAGGGCTGAAAATTGCAGGACAGGCGGG
>DAOVVI010000351.1 GCA_030637245.1 Cyclobacteriaceae bacterium | reverse complement strand
CGAAGGACCGAATGTCAAGTTGTGTGAAAATTCGTTAAGGAGGCATAGCTAGCCTTATCTTCGCAGTAGAACAGAGCCAAAATTGATGTAAATAGCGATAATGGTATGCTTGGCATACCGCTCGGTACGAGACCCGTACGCCGGGTGGTGTGAGAGGCGCACTGGCGGTCATTTGACCGTCAGCCGTCTACTCGATTAGTGGTTTTTGTTTACTTATCATGATGCTTAGCAATTTCCTCTTTGCTTAACCTAAGAAATCGAGCAGCATTGTTATAAAGGATGTCACGCTTCTGATCCTCCCTAAGAAAATCCGCTTCGAGGATGGCCTTGATACCCTTACCAAAGTCGTCGAGTCCTACGTCAGAACCAAACATTACTCGATCACCATAGCCCGTATCCACGATTCGCTTTAAATAGGTGTAGTACTCGGCTCTAGGGATTGCAATCTGAAGATGCCCAACCTCCACATATACATTTGGGTTATGCCAGAGCAGCGTTAGGAGTTCTTCAAGCATCGGCCAACCAGCATGCATAATGAACAGCCGGAGGTTGGGATGCCGGCGCAGTACTTCTTCAAGCTCCAAAGGATTCCCAGCTTGAATCTGGAAATCTGGAAAATCTAAGTAGATCGATTTATTCACCACTGCCCAAGCAGGACCAGGTCCCATGTGCAAGCCGAATGGGATATCGAACTCCTCAGCCATACTGAAATAAGGTTCGAGTATTGGATCATTAGGGAAGATCCCGAATAATTCGGTTAAAACCTCACCGAACATCACGATTCGGCCTGCTTCGACTTCACTTCGCAACCACATAAGGTCAGGAAGAAGTTGTTCTTCATCTGAATAACATCGGCTCACAAATTGCGGGATACATGGAAATGATAAAGAAGGTATGAAAATGTCTGGAGCCTCTTGCGTCCATGCAGCTAAGTGATGTGGAAAAGCCGTAAGTGCCACCCGTTGAACATTATTTAATTTGAAAGCTTCAAGCCAAGGTTCAATCGATTGGACTGAATCCTCGTTAAACTTCAGGGCTCCATGGAAATGCATGTCAATTATCGGGAATTTGTTGTCTTGAGAGTTTGCTGCTTTAGTTATTATTAATAGCAGAAGAATGAATAGAATCTTTTTCATACTAAACTAAATTTAAATTGACACTAACGTTCAGCTAAAATGAGGATGCACCCCATTTGCTAGACATGATAAAGTTTGAATTTAGTAAAACATCTATCTAAATACTCGGTTCTCATATTCATTTTAGCATTTGTTATACCGCTTTATTTCAATTCTTGTTGAGAAACGAAAGTATTTCTTTCCATGCATCGTTACCAGCCTTTGGATTTCTACCCACAGTTAGGCCATTACCTACAGATAACACAGTCGGGCCTTCAGTTAGATCAAATCCATGCCGGGCTCCCAGATAACTTTTTACTTGTACATTAGTTTGCTTTGATAAAGATTGGATCAAATCATTACAGACACTTATTGGTGTGATATCGTCTGCTTCACCCAGAATCATTAGTACAGGTAGTGTGGAATCCCACGGACCACTTGCATTACATCCTGGGTAAACTGCAACCGCTGACTGTACTCCGATTGGTTCTACCTCTAAATTCGATAACCACGCCAGCACTCCGGCCCCTCCATGGGACCATCCAATAACATTAATTCTTGATGTGTCACTGGTTGGTATCGTTTTTACAAATGAAATTGCTTCCTTAATATATTCGCCAACTCTTTTTGGATGGATTTCCCAACCGCAGGTATTGAGGACACCTTCAGCTGTAAGATAGTCAATCAACAAAACAAGGAAGCCAGCTTCTTGCAGCTTTTCGGCCATGCGTGGATAGTGCCTTCGGAAAAGCCGATCACCTTCATCTCCCGGTCTTCCGGCATCTGTTTCTGGTCCATTTAATGAAACGCCACTGCAACCTGGAATGGCAATGATAACTGGAAAGGGTTCCTTACCTTGAGGGATATAAACTCTATGATTTGCCTCAATTTGTGAGTGAAACTCCTGAGCTGTGATATTAATGCAGTTTGCCAACATCAGAAGTATGATAAGACTTATATCAAGTAGTCTGTAATGCCTTGTTGTATATATTCTCTGCTTCATTGTTAGTGCGGTATAACGATCTTAATAAACCGTCTTTTTAATGCCGTTTATTTAGTTTTAGCGATTGTTCATTTCATCATCAGGTCCATCAATTTCATTGCTGAGACTTCTCCTTTCTTACGGACAAATTCACGAGGAGTATTATCACCAACTTCATAAATAAGCGACTCAGCCCCAAATTCATAAAAGAAGAAGGCGGCAGATGTAATTTTATGACCAGTTCCTGGATTGGGTCTAACATTGGGTTTGTAATTTGGCAATTCATTTCCAACAGCGTCAATTAATTTTGGCACCAGTCCTGGCATATTACCTTTCAGCTCTGAGGAAATTGTGTAATAAATATCCTCCCAGGTGGAATGAAAATCAACTCCAAAATAAAACTTACCACCGGTCTGAGTCACTTTTTCTTTCATGAAATCCCGGATAGCTGACGTTTCTGGTTGATTAAAATCCTCCCAATCTCTATTTAAATCAATTCCACCAAAATTATGCCGCCAATGACCATTATTCACTCCATCTGGATTGACAATTGGAACAACATAAACATTGTGTTCTGCTCTAAATTTCTTAGCAATTTCAATATCAGAACAAATGGTTTCTACGAAAGCCTTCATAGCTAGAAATCCAGTTACCTCAGGAGGGTGTTGCCTGGAAATTGTAATGATCATTTTTTGATCATCACTTTCACCAATTTTAAGCAAACTGATAGGTCTTCCTTCTCTACTCTCTCCTATTATTGATTTGGAAACGAATGAATTGGATAATAATTCATCCATCCAACTATCAACTTCCGATAATGTGATCAGTTCTTGAGCAGAAATCCATAGTGTGTCCTTGCTCACAGAAATCTGCATTGTCAGATTCTTTGGTACTTCTTTTTCTTTTCTAGTTTTCATAACCACTTGATATTTCAATGAATCCAGCACTTTCCAACTTGAGCAATCTTTGCTGATTTTTGGATAGTATCGGTGAAAAGCATTTTCAGTATAGGTCAATTTTACAGAGATCTCTTTTTCTGTTTCTGACCAAATTTTAAATCCATACCATGGACTCATATTGATAGGAGAATTCTCTGGAGTTATCAACACAGAAATAAGCGTATCATTAGTGCGAGCTGCTCCATTTAGTCGGGCTCCATTATAGTCATTAGATATAAATACGCCATCCCCAAGATCAAATATTCCTTTATACTGCAACTGGATTGGAACTGTTTCTGTGCTGACTTTTTTGATTGGTGGTTGTCCTTTCCATTGCGTATCCTGCTCACAAGCCCATACAAATAGTATGATTAGGAAAATGAATAAAAATGTGGCCTTGTTTTTAAAGAAATTCATTGTTGATGCATTTTATACTTTATAATCGCTAACGATTATGTAAATGAAACGTTTGGCACTTCAAAGCGATTTCCTTATCAAATCGTTACAAATTTTATTAATTGTACTGATCTTATAATTAGCACTTTCCGCCAAATGTTTTATATACCGTGTGTGCGCCTTGAATGGTGAATATAGCTCATGAAAT
>DAOVVI010000455.1 GCA_030637245.1 Cyclobacteriaceae bacterium | reverse complement strand
CAGCAAGCAATAAATGAACTCAAGAACAAAAAGCATCAACCGGCCAAACCCTTTCCCTTAATGTATCCCGATGTTAATCACGTGAAACATAATCCCAAGATTTCCATAGAAGAACTTCAGGAACTGCAGAGCTCAGCTTCACCAATTGTTTTATTAAAAGTGGCTCAGGGAGGAAAATACAGCTCGTTACTGCCGATTATAGCTCCCGGCTTGTTTCGTTTGGGCGTCATGCTTCCGTATGCGCCATTACTGGTTTTAATTGCTGAAAAATTAAACAAACCATTGCTGGCAACCAGCGGTAATCAAAAGGGATCGCCAGTCATTTACAAAAATCGAGAGGCTATAGATTCCCTGAGCGGATTTGCAGATTATTTTTTACTTAATAATCGTGATATTCAGATTCCCCAGGATGATTCTGTGGTTAAATTTTCGCAGAAATACCATAAAAAAATTGTGATCAGGAGATCAAGAGGGTATGCCCCCGGGTTTATGCAAAATGCAGTGGACTTTTTATTTGCAGAAGACGTTCTGGCTATGGGAGCATTACTTAAAAGCACATTTTGTATTTGGAGAAAAGGGAGATGTCATGTGTCTCAGTTTCTTGGTGATACTACAGAATTTGATGCCCAGATCAGCTATGAACGGACATTAAATCATTTTCAAAATCTCTTGCATTTCAAACCTGAAGTGATCCTGATTGACAAACACCCCGCTTATTTTTCGACACAATTGGGAAAAGAGCTGGCAGCTACTCACAATTCTTTTATGGTTGAGATTCAGCATCATGAGGCCCATATTTGGTCAGTACTAGGAGAAAATGATCTATTGGAAACAGAAGAAAAAATACTTGGGGTGGTGTTTGACGGGACAGGTATGGGGAATGACGGAGCCGTATGGGGCGGAGAGTTTTTTAGTTTCGATTCCGGAGTTTTAGCAAGAATCAATCATTTGAAATACTTCCCACATATACTAGGTGATAAAATGGCCAGGGAACCAAGGCTTTCCGCACTTTCTGTTCTACATACTTTGGGAGATGATTACCGTATCATAAAAGATGTATTTACTGAAGAAGAACTTGATTTTTATACAAAGGTTCTCGACAGATCCACACTTCAAACCTCAAGTATGGGCCGGATTTTCGATGCCGTTTCCAGTTTGCTGGGATTATGCCACATAAATACTTATGAAGGAGAGGCGGCTATGTATCTGGAATGTGCCGCACAAAAATATTGTAATAAGATTGGGACATATCCAGAAGCTTATAGTTATGTGTTTTCAAAAGATGGATTCATTGATCTGGGTGAAATGGTGAGGGCAATAATAAAGGAGATTGGCTCTGGTGTAGAAGCAGGAAAAATTGCGGCAAAATTCCATAGTACACTAGTACAGATCATTGAGGACATGGCTATTAGATCAGGAGTTAAATCCATTGCGTTTAGCGGAGGAGTTTTTCAGAATGGGTTATTGATCGATATGGTCGTAGAAAAACTTAGTGAAGAATATAACCTCTATTTCCATAAAGACCTGTCACCAAATGATGAATGCATAAGCTATGGTCAATTGACCGGATATTATTGGATGAAAAAATTCAATGAGAACAAGAAAGTAATTATTCAATCTAAAAGTATTATTTAACCATGTGTTTAGCAATACCGGGAAAAATCGTTTCCATCGAGCCATCAACAGATCCAATTTTCAGGATTGGCAAAGTTTCGTTTGATGGAGTGTTAAGAGATATAAATCTTGCAGCAGTGCCAGAGGCAAAGGCCGGAGAATATGTTTTAGTTCATGTTGGGATGGCATTGAATGTGGTTGATGAAAAGGAAGCATTGAAAACATTGGAATACTTCAAAGAGATCGATGAGCTGAACAATGAGATTGACAATAATTCACTTAATGAATCTGATTAGGTAATGAAATTTCTGGATGAATATAGAGATGCTGATATCGTTAAAGGATATCTGAAAAAAATACACCAGGTGGTTACGAGGCCCTGGTCCATTATGGAAATTTGTGGAGGGCAAACACACAGCCTGGTAAAAAACGGAATTATCGATTTGTTACCGGATGAGATTACGATGGTTCACGGCCCCGGATGTCCTGTTTGTGTCACGCCGGTAGAATTAATTGACCAGGCAATTCAAATAGCACAAACTCAGGATTGTATTTTATGTTCTTTTGGAGATATGCTGAGAGTGCCGGGGACAAAGCAAAGTTTATTGAAAGCTAAAGCGGAAGGCGCTGACGTCCGGATTGTATATTCTCCATTGGATGCGGTGGCTATTGCCAGGAATGAAGAGGATAAAAATGTGATATTCTTTGCCGTGGGTTTTGAAACAACTGCCCCGGCAAATGCGCTATCAGCATTACAGGCTAAGCAATTAGGACTGGATAATTATTTTTTACTCTCCTCTCATGTGTTAGTTCCGCCAGCCATGGAAGCCTTGCTGCAGGATGATGAAACCAATATTGACGGATTTTTGGCGGCAGGCCATGTGTGTGCGGTGATGGGTACTGCCGAGTATCTTCCAATAGTAGAAAAGTATCATATTCCAATAGTGGTTACCGGGTTTGAACCTGTAGATCTCATTCAGGGTTTATGGAGTTGCATTCTTCAATTGGAGAGGGGAGAGGCAAAGCTCGAAAACCAATACACCAGAGTTGTGACTGAAAATGGAAATCAAAATGCAAAGCAGCTCATCAGTGAAATATTTGAAGTTACGGACAGAGCCTGGAGAGGAATAGGCGTCTTGCCAAACAGTGGGTTAGGATTAAACAAGGAGTTCCAACGATTTGATGCAAATCTGAAATTTCAGCATGATGTGAAAAATGCCCCCACCCAAAATGGATGCATTGCCGGGGAGATACTCAAAGGATTGAAAAAACCCATGGAATGCCCAGAATTTGGAAAAT
>DAOVVI010000331.1 GCA_030637245.1 Cyclobacteriaceae bacterium | reverse complement strand
GAGATTCTATCTCACACTTCTCAAGGTATTTTATCGCTTTTGCGATGTACTCCAATGTTTTTTTCATATTCACCGATTTAAAAAATTATCTTCTTTTAAAAATGAGGTTGAAAGTTAAAAATTAATCTTTTCACATTTTATGATAAAAGTCAATAAATGATTTTTTTGCGTAAAAAAAATCAGAGCATAGAAAATTACATGCTACTATTTGAAAATAATTGAAAAATGGAAAATAAAATCGAAGGGGTCATTTTTGACTTTAACGGAACACTATTTTTTGATTCGGATAAACATAAAAAAGCCTGGAAAAAATTTTCTACTGAAATTCGATCCTATCCATTTTCCGATGAAGAAATACTGAAAAATGTCTTTGGCCACACAAACAGAGCTATTTTGGAATACCTGGTACAAAAAGAAATAGCTAATGAACAACTGAATGACTATGCATTAAGAAAGGAACATTATTATAGGCAATCTTGCCTTCTGGATCCTGCTAACCTGAAACTTGTAGATGGAGCAATTGAATTGTTTGAGTATCTCCAAACAAATAATATCAAAAAAACCATCGCTACGGCCTCAGAGATTACAAATGTAAAATTTTTCAATGACCAATTTGGTTTGGATCGATGGTTTGATATTAATAAAATCGTTTTTGACGATTGGAAAATTGCCGGAAAACCGGCGCCGGATATGTTTTTAAAGGCTGCTGAAAACATTGGTGTAAACCCTTCTAATTGTATCGTATTTGAAGATTCTGCAACCGGGATCACTGCAGCTAAAAATGCTGGAATCAGTAAAGTAATCATTATAGATCCCAGTGCAGAAAAGAGCAAATTTCTTAACCACCCAGATGTTGACCAGGTAATTCCTGATTTTACAAAATTTAACTATATCCATTATTTTTAAGTTTTCTTTAAATTGATGATACTTACCCCCAATATCACGATTACCGTTCCAATAATTTGATAAAAATCAATCCTTTCGCCAAGAAAAATAATTGCCAATATAATGGTAGAGATTGGTCCCAAACTACCATAAATAGCGAAATTTGAAGCTCCTAATCTTTTAATCGCTTCAGAAATTAAAAAAGATGGAATAACCGTGGAAGCCATTGCCATTACAAATCCCAAAGCATAAACTTCCCAAGATTGATTTAATACTTCATACGTATTTGCCACTGAATAATGAAGAATTACCATGAGACATGAAGCTGTCATCGCATATGCTGTAAACCTGACTGAACCCAATTTCGGGATCAACGTTCCACTCCCAACCAAATATAAGGCATATGTGAATGCGCTAACAATTATGGAAATTACTCCCAACCACAATCTTTCACTTTCGAAACTCAGATCGTCTGCAAAAGCCACAAAAATTCCTAAATAAGTAATCAATATTGCATATATCTGGATTTTAGTGGCTTTCTTTTTTAGTGCAAGGCTGGAAATAATAATCACTAACGTTGGGTATATAAATAAGACCAATCTCTCAAGACTTGCCGAAATAAATTGCAAACCATAAAAATCGAAATAACTCGCTATATAATAGCCGATAAACCCAAGCCCGAAGACGAATAATATGTCTTTTCTGCTTAGCTGATATTGATTCTTCTTTTTTGTTTCTCTGATTGAAATGAATAAATAAAAAGGTAAGGCGAAAATCATTCTGAGCAAAAGTAAAGTAAGTGCATCTACATCATACCTGTATCCAAGTTTGACCATTATAGCCTTCGCTGAGAACATAACTATTCCTGTTACAGCAAGAAAAGCTCCTAATCTTTTATTGGATAATTTTATTTTCATAAATCATTTGCTATAAAAAAGCCCTCCCGTATGAGTCAATTCTAATTTGATGAAAAACTGAGCTAGAGGATTATTTGGCTTTTTATGGATTCAAACAATCTTCAGGAATATCTCCCTGCAACAATGCCAGAAGATTATCAGCAGCTCGCTTTTGTAACTCCCGGTGCGACCTTGCGGAATACCAGGCATAATGACCGGTGGAAATAATCGATGGATGTTTTAATAATTCATCTGGCAATTCATGAGCTAACTCAGTATTAAACACATCTATCCCCGCCCGGAAAATTTGATGATTGTCTAGGGCTTTTAATAATGAATCCTGATCAATTATTGGCCCCCTGGCTGTATTGATGATAATAGGACAGCTATCCGCCATGGCAAACATCCTGTCATTCAATAACCCCTTTGTCTCCTCCGTCAGGTTGCAATGCATGGAAATGACATCGCTGTTCCTCATCAATTCCTCCAGGGAAACACTTTCTGCTTCGAGCTCTCGAAATCTGCTTGCAGAAATGTATGGATCACAGGCTACGACCTTGTGGAATAGATGTACTACCTTTTGACACAACGTCCCTCCTATCCTACCCAACCCGATTATTCCCAGAGTGCATTCATGAAATTCCAGTATTCTTTTCTCAGGCGGCTCACCAAATTTGGTTTTGACCTCTTTTTGTCCCTGAGGCAGCATCCTGTTGCAAGCATACATCAACGCCAACGCATGATCCGAAACAGCATGATTTCCATAACCCTGGACATTCGCTACTTTTACATCTGTATTGTTGACGGCGTCCAGATCAATGTTTTCATAACCTACTCCATATCGCACGATAGCCTTCAGCTTTTTCATTGCAGATAAAAACTGTTCATCAATCACCGTCCATCGGATCAATAAGCCATCCGCATCTGAAGCAAATGCAATTTTGCCATCGACGTCTCCTTTTTCTCCAGGAAATATTTCAAATTCGTAGCCGTTTGATTCAAACAATTTTTGCTCGTAGGAAAAAGAATCGTAACCGGTATCGAGGACTTTTATCTTAGGCATAAATAATTATTTTTCGAGTTAAACCTTTTTTAGGTATTGTAACCAACAAATAATTCACTACTACATGCAGCAACTTGTCAGAGACAACTCCAAAAAGGGCAAGATATCAATTCAAAATGAAAAAAGCTCTCCAAATTGCAGACAACTCCGAATACTGATAAGGAAAAAATATCAAAAAACCATTCCTGCTACAGAAGCGCGGGAGATTAGTAACCACCTTATAAAGTAACTCTATCAATCCTCCTGACTATTTATAATGCCCAATGGTTTGCCTAAAATGCATTGTAACGCAGTTTAAGTGGTGTTATGCACTGGTACTTCCAGTTAATATATCAACCAAATATTCTCTTATTAAACGACATATTTAAAAAAATAAAACCTATCAAACTATGATAGGCTTTTCCAATGCAAGGTAGTTAAAGAGTAAAGATTAAATTATTTTGACATCTACTGCGTTCAATCCTTTTTGACCTTCCACAACATCATAACTTACTTTATCTCCTTCCGCTATTTCATCGACTAAATCGTTCTTATGGACAAATACATCTTTACCACCATCATCTGGTGTGATGAATCCAAATCCTTTAGCATTGTTGAAAAATTTTACTGTTCCGTTACTCATGATTAATATATTAAAATGAAACACAAATGTAGGGTTTTATCATTATTGTGCAATAACCGTTTGCAATATGAGGCCGTAGGTGCTTCAAAGCAATCTCTTTTCAAATTGCAAATATGTTTGTTTATGTTTCATTCGCTCGAATTTGACCCTATTCGCCAACTGACTTATAATGTCATTTATGCACCGATAGTTTACTTTCCATTGATTTTATTATATTTTTTCATTATTTCAATCACTTTATCAGTTGGTATGGATGGGACTTTATGGCCATCTC
>DAOVVI010000146.1 GCA_030637245.1 Cyclobacteriaceae bacterium | reverse complement strand
ATTTAATTGCTGAGGACAAGTGAAGGTAGAATTAATAATTGCTACTCAAAAACATATGAATATTCATAAACAAACATTTAAACTAATCTTAGTCATTCTGTTATTTTCCATTGGAAAGATCCATGGGCAGAGAATTTATATTGATGAAAATATCAGCTATTGGTATAATGTTACCAATGAAGTGCACATCAATCACAATGTCTTTTTTGATGGTGATTCTGCACATTTATACCTTGAAATCACATTTAATCAGGGCCATATTTTTGATGATTATCATTTTATCAGTGAGCTTCACGAAAGCTATCATACGTTGGATATTCTCAGTTATGATACCTTAAACATAGAAGATTACATCATTGCGATCAAATCAAATAAAATATTTACATACGTCAAATTGCCCTATACTGACAAAACAGATATTGCAATTATCAGGGTAATTAATAAAAAAACAGGAATAGATTATGCTTATGATATTCCATTCATCAAAGATTACAATTTTTCGACAGATGGGTTGGTTTTTTATAATGAAGATAGTATAACGCCCTATTTGAGTAGTTTTATAAATAAGCGACAATCTATCCGGGTAAAAAGTATCACCGATTTTAGCGGCCCTGTTTTTGTTTATTACTATGCTCAATATTTTGATGAGGCGGTTCCTCCAATGATCATTGAAGACGAGCGGGCTGCAAAAGAACTTAAAATTGATTCTGTTTTTACAGTTCAACAAAACGATCCTTTGGTGCTCAACAATGAAGGGTTATACTTTTTTCAAAAAGACAGCAGCTCTGCAAACGGAATTGGGATAAGGGTGCAGGATCCTTATTTTCCGTTGGTTAAAACTTTTGATAAGGTTTTGGAGCCATTAATCTATATCTCAACCAGATCAGAGACTGATGCAATTAAAAACGCTCCGGATCCAAAAGTGGCTTTTGAGCAATACTGGATAAAATTGACTAAAATTCCATCTTTGGCCACCTCCACTGTGCGTAAATATTATGAAAGGGTAGAATCGGCAAACTACCTTTTTACAAACTTTGAAGAAGGTTGGAAAAGTGATATGGGCTTAATCTATATTATTTATGGCCCTCCAAATGATGTGTATAAATCTGAGGAAATCATAGACTGGGTATATAACCGCGATTTAACCATGCCGATGGTAAGGTTCTCATTTTATAAAGTGAAAAATGTATTTACAGACCAGCATTATACACTTTTACGAAAAAAGAACTATGATAAAAATTGGTTTAAATCTGTAGAGCTATGGAGGAATGGCAAAAAGTAAGCAATGCGAAATTACGATAAAGGAATCCAGGGGAACAATTTTATATTTGGCACCAGGGCAGTAATCGAAGCCATTGATGCAGGAAAAGATATCGAGAAAGTTCTTGTTCAAAAGGGGCTTCAAAATGAACTCATCAAAGAGCTGATCTCCAAAATGAAAAGCCTTAAAATTCCATATAATCCTGTGCCGCTGGAAAAACTAAACCGGCTCACCAGAAAAAATCATCAAGGCGCCATTTGTTATCTTTCTCCAATCCAATTTCATTCACTCGACAATATCATTGAAACAGCCTATTCCAAAGGTAAAGACCCATTTTTAGTAATCCTTGATCGCATAACAGACGTTAGAAATTTTGGAGCCATTGCCAGAACCATGGAATGTGCCGGCGCCGATGCATTGGTGATTCAAAGCCGGGGTAATGCTTTGATTGGGGGCGATGCCATGAAGACTTCGGCAGGCGCCTTGAATATATTGCCGGTATGCAGAGAAGAAAACCTTAAAAAAACCATAAACGACCTCAAAGCATCCGGAATACGCATTATCGGTTGTACAGAAAAAACGGAACGGCTCATTTACGATGCAGATCTCAAAGGTCCGTTAGCCATTATCCTGGGATCTGAGGAAGATGGAATTTCTCCGGAATATTTAAAACTTTGTGACGAGCTGGTGAAAATACCTCTGGCCGGAAAAATTGAATCGCTGAATGTTTCCGTTTCAGCCGGCGTTATCCTCTATGAAGCTTTAAGGCAGCAGATGTAGGTTGATGGTTGTTTGTCAAAACTATCAACTACCAACAACTCGCTAAATATACCGTTCTCCTTTTTCGCTTTTCACATCGTTTACAATGCTCCTGATCCTATTCTCATCATCTTTTTTACAAATCATCAACACATCATCACAGTCCGCCACGAGATATCCCTCCAATCCCTGAACTACCACAAGTTTTTCAGACGGTGTACGAACAATGCATTCTTTTGTGTTATAAAGCATTACATTTCCATCAATGACATTCCCCACATTATCTTTGTCGTGGTATTCGTGCAGTGAGCTCCATGAACCCAGGTCCGACCAACCAAATTCTCCAGGAACCACATACACATTTTCAGCTTTTTCCATTACGCCATAGTCAATGGAAATAGCCTTAGTCCTGGCATAAGCCCATGCTATTTTTTCTTTTTCTTTATCAGTGTAATACTGATCTGAAATGACGCTGAACGTCTCGGAAATCTCTGGGAGGAACTTTTCAAATGCTTCAATTATATTCCTTGTTTTCCAGATAAATATACCTGCATTCCATACAAAATCACCACTTTCAATAAACGTCCTTGCCAATTCTATCTGAGGTTTCTCAGTGAATGTTTTGACTTTTTTTACTTCGCCAGGTGAATCCGGTTTATATTGAATGTATCCATAACCGGTTTCTGGTCTGCTGGGTTTTATGCCAATTGTAACAAGTTTGTTATCAGTTTTTACGAAGTCCAGGGCGACCTGACATGTCCTGGTAAATTCATCCTCCATAAAAATTGCATGATCTGCAGGAGTTACAATAGTTGTTGCATCCGGATACTTGCTGGCTATTTTATAACTGGCATAGGCTATACAAGGCGCCGTATTTCTCCGGTTTGGTTCCAGTAAAATCTGATCGTCTTTTAAGTCAGGAAGTTGTTCCCTGATCAATTCATAGTAAGAATTATTGGAAACAATATAAATATTTTCTTTTGGGCATATACTTAAAAATCTGTGATATGTAAGTTGCAGAAGAGATTTACCAACCCCGAGTACATCCAGAAACTGTTTAGGATGAGATTTTCTGCTATAGGGCCAAAATCTGCTTCCCACTCCCCCGGCCATTATTATAACAAAAGTGTTTTGGTAGGTTTTCATATTTTAAAAGTATTTAATTATAAAAATTGTGAAAACAATATCATTGATAATATACAGGCAAATTATTGAAATATAGCTGCAATATTCATAAAAAAGAGTTTAATTTTACTTGGCCATTTTCAAAAATGGCTTTATTTATTAATACGAGAACAAACAAAAACAGTAGCCTCTTTATAAAAAAAATTATTTCATGGCTTTGTACAGGTAGTGAATCAGGAACTGCGGCGACAGAATTATGTGATAATTTTAAAATCGAAGTGATTTAACTTTTAAATGTCAAAAATATCTGTTAATTTTTATAGTCTTTTCGTATAAGGCTCGAGAGGTTTACTTAAAAAATTAAGTTGAAGAGAAATTGGATAAGTTAAGGGAAAAATTGAAAGAAGTATTTGGGTTTTCACAATTTAGAGGAAACCAGGAGATCGTCATTAAAAATATAATGGACGGTAATAATACATTTGTTATCATGCCAACTGGCGCCGGGAAATCTCTTTGCTATCAGCTACCGGCTTTGCTAAAGGAAGGGACAGCGATTGTTATTTCTCCTCTTATTGCTTTAATGAAAAATCAGGTTGACCAGTTGAGTGCATTTGGTGTAAATGCGAAATTTCTCAATTCAACATTGACCAAAGGAGAAATGAACAGGGTCAAAAGAGAAACATTATCGGGAGAAATAAAACTTCTTTATGTAGCTCCGGAATCACTGACCAAAGAAGATAATATTGAGTTTTTGAAACAGGCTAATCTATCTTTTGCCGCAGTAGATGAGGCGCACTGCATCTCTGAGTGGGGGCATGATTTCAGACCGGAATATAGAAGGATAAAAAGCATACTTGATGAAATAGGAAATTTACCGATTATTGCACTTACTGCAACAGCAACACCAAAAGTGCAACAAGATGTAAAGAAAAACCTTGTAATGGATGAAGCGGACACATTCCTTTCTTCTTTCAACAGGAAAAATCTGTATTACGAGGTCAGACCAAAGGTTCATGTAAAAAAGCAACTCATTAAATTCATCAAAGACCATAAAGGGAAATCAGGGATCATTTATTGCCTTAGCAGAAAAAAAGTTGAGGAGATCGCTGGACTTTTACAGGTAAATGATGTTAAGGCCGCCCCTTATCATGCCGGTTTAGAACCTTCAGTACGCGTGAAAAACCAGGATGATTTTCTAAATGAAGAAATTGATGTCATCGTAGCAACTATTGCTTTCGGAATGGGTATTGACAAACCTGATGTGAGATTTGTAATTCACTATGATACACCAAAATCTCTGGAAGGATATTATCAGGAAACAGGCAGGTCTGGAAGAGATGGACTTGAAGGAAACTGCATTCTTTTCTATAGATACAAAGACATTCTAAAACTTGAAAAATTCCAAAAAGACAAAACTGTCACGGAACGGGAAAATGCCAAACTGCTTCTGGATGAAATGTCGATGTATTCTGAATCTTCAGTTTGCAGAAGAAAACAATTGCTTCACTATTTTGGAGAAAAGTACGATGAGTCGAGTTGCGGAAAGACCATGTGGTGTGATGTGTGCAGGTATCCCCCCGAAAAATATGAAGGCCAAAATTATGTGTCTATGGTACTGGAGGCTGCAAATGATACTGAAGAGCGTTTTGGACTTCAACATCTTACAGACGTAATCAGGGGGATTGAGAACCAATACGTTAAAAGTTACAAACAAAATACACTTCCGGTTTTCGGAAAAGGAAAGGAAGAAAAAGAGGAATTCTGGAGTTCAGTTGTACGGCAAACATTATTGCATCATTTTCTTGAAAAGGATCTTGAAAATATTGGCGTCCTGAAAATCACAGAACTTGGAAGAGAATTTCTCAACAACCCTCATTCGATCACGCTTGTTAAAGACAAAGATTTTGAAAGCCTTATCGAAAAAGAGGACAACGAGCCGCACATTGAAGCAAGTTCTTACGATGAAAATCTTTTCGAATTGCTTAAAATACTTCGAAGAGATGTTGCAAAAAGAAAAAACCTTCCTCCTTATGTAATCTTTCAGGACCCTTCATTGGAAGAAATGGCTACCGTTTATCCAACAACCAAGGAGGAACTTTCAACAATCAATGGTGTAGGAATGGGTAAAATTACCAAATTCGGTAATCCGTTTTTAGAATTGATACAGGAATACGTAGATGAAAACGACATCATCACCGCCGCTGATGTTGTAGTAAAATCTGCTGTAAATAAGTCAAAAACAAAAATATTTATCATTCAGCAAATTGACAGAAAGATTGATCTCCAGGAAATTGCTGATGCAAAAGGCCTTTCATTTACTGAACTCGTTGATGAAATAGAGAATATCTGTTATTCCGGAACAAAATTAAACCTGGATTATTACGTGGAAAATATGCTGGATCCGGATAAACAAGATGAAGCAATAGACTATTTTTTGAATTCTAATTCGGATAAAATATCAGAT
>DAOVVI010000333.1 GCA_030637245.1 Cyclobacteriaceae bacterium | reverse complement strand
TCACCTTTTTCAACCCATTCTTCAGCATCTTCTGCATGAAAAACAATTTTTCCTGTAGCAGCGCCTGGCGATGCAGGTAAACCTGTAGTTATTACATTTATATCAGCTTTTGGATCAAACATTGGGTGAAGCAAATGATCTAATTGTTCCGGTGCTACCCGTTTAATAGCAGTATTCTTATCGATCAATCCTTCACTTACCATTTCAACAGCAATTCTTACCGCAGCTTCAGCAGTACGCTTTCCGTTTCTGGTTTGAAGCATCCATAGTTTGCCTTGCTGGATGGTAAATTCAATATCCTGCATATCTGTGTAATGCTTTTCCAGCTTTTCATAGATCTTTACCAGATCACCATATGGCTCGGGCATCAATTCTTCCAGTGTTGTATGCGAAGGATCACTTTTAGTAGATTCATTGATCGGTTGAGGTGTCCTGACCCCGGCAACTACATCTTCGCCTTGAGCATTTACAAGGTATTCCCCGTAAAAATCTTTCTGGCCTGTAGATGGATCTCTTGTAAATGCCACACCGGTAGAACAATCATCACCCATGTTGCCATACACCATAGCCTGAACATTAACAGCAGTCCCCCATTCGCCTGGGATCCCATTTAATCTACGATAAGTAATCGCACGATCATTCATCCAACTTCCGAACACGGCGCTCATTGCACCCCATAATTGTTCCATTGGATCTTCAGGAAAATCATGACCGGTTTCCTTTTTAATTTCCGCCTTGAATTCCGCAACAATTTCTTTTAGATCTTCAGTACTCAAATCTGTATCGAGCTCCACTCCTTTTTCTTCCTTTTTAGCTTCAAGGATCACTTCAAATGGATCTTCATCTTCTTTGTTTACTGGTTTTAAATCAAGGACAACGTCTCCATACATTTGCACGAACCTTCTGAAAGAATCCCATGCAAAACGAGGATTCCCCGATAATTTTGCAAGGCCTTCTGTGATTTCTTCATTAATGCCCAGGTTTAGTACTGTGTCCATCATACCCGGCATGGATACACGAGAACCGGATCGAACAGAAAAAAGTAAGGGATTTTCAGGATCTCCAAACTTCTTGCCTAAAACCTCCTCTGTTTTTGCAATCGCAGCTTCAACTTCAGCTTTCAAGCTTTCCGGGTAGTTTCGATTGTTGTCATAATAGGCAGTACATACTTCTGTACTAAGGGTAAATCCCGGAGGAACCGGAACACCGATATTACACATTTCGGCAAGGTTTGCACCTTTTCCTCCTAATAGATTTTTCATTTTTGCTCTACCTTCCGATTGGTTGGCAGCAAAAAAATAGACATACTTTTTTGAACTCATATTTAATAGGATTTAAATTTTATTTTATTCTTAAAAAAATCTGCGAACTGATATAAAGTCCACTCAAAAAATATTGATTAACTCTCGTATCTAAAGATTCTTTTGAAAGAAATATTTACCGCGACAAGTTAGTGAATAAATGATTTATTTGTAGATATGAGATTAAAAAATAAGACAGAATTAACAAGCAAATTGCTATCAGGGATTTAGAGAATTTCAATGGCATGTATGTATGCAAATAAATAATTCAATTTGATCGAATTATTTTAAAACAATTGTTCTAAACCATCAGGATTATTAACAATATTAAAATTTAAATAACCCTTCGTTTTTTGGTCACTTAAAACCGTTTTAAGCTAATAATTGAATTTGTTCAATTTAATACATGAACTGTGGAAAAAAAAGTGACATATTTTTTCATTCTTATAAATACATAGTAGTTTTGCTGTGAATTATGGTTGTGGCGTAGCATACGGCTGCAAAACATTAAAAGGGAATTCGGTGTGAATCCGAAACAGTTCCCGCTGCTGTAATCCCATTGAGAGATTTGATCATTTCATATTCCACTGCTAGTGTAATTCGTGGCGGGAAGGAAGTCAAATCCGGGAAAGTCAGAAGACCTGCCATAATGAGATCGCTTCGGGATTAAGGCAAATAATCATGTTGATTCAATACCTATTTACATTAAGAATTTCGTTTAAGTCAATCATTAGCATATGTTCATGCTTGATATTGGTGTGTTCCTGTCAACCTAAACGCGATTCTTTACCTGCCGCAAGTGATCATAAGATTGTAACAGGTCAATCTAATATCAAACATGCGATTGGTTTTGATCTTGTTGATTACGAAACTTTTAAAGTTTTAAACATCATACGGCACTATAACGAAACTTCAGATACATTGAGTTATGTGTTATATGAGGAAGGAGCAGATATCCATGAAAATTTTTCTGATTTATATCAGATTCAAATTCCCATTCAAAACATTGCGTTGCTTCATTCGTCGTACTTGTCATTTTTTGAATTATGTGAAGCAAAAGATCATATCAAGGCAATATCAGAGGCAAAATATATTTATGATGAAAGTGTGTACAGTTCAGTTCAAAATGGTGAGCTCATTGAAGTTGGATATGGAGAAACCCTGGATAAAGAGCGCTTATTGGAATTGAATATTTCTGCAGTGGTTACTGTTGGATTTCCCAATACACCTAATAAAAGCCAGCAAATGCTTGATGAGTTGGGAATACCGGTATTGGTTTTTTCCGATTGGCAGGAAACCGGTCTTCTTGGAAGAGCCGAGTGGGTGAAAGTAGTTGCAGCATTAACAGGTTCCGAAAAGCTTGTAAATGAAAAATTTGAACTGATTGAAAAGGAGTACAAAAAGTTGACGTCCTTAACAAAGGACCTGGATAATCCGCCTAAAATAATATGCAATCTCCCATATAAGGGATCATGGTATGTTCCGGGTGGAAATAGTTATGTCAGTAATCTGCTCCATGACGCCGGATCAGATTATTTATGGGCGAGTGATGATGGTACGGGTGGAATTCAAATGGATTTTGAAACCGTATATGCAAAAGGAATTGAAGCCGATTTCTGGATAAATCCTGATTTTGCCAAAACCCTGCAAGATATAATTGATACGGATGAGCGGTTGATTGATTTTAAACCAATTAGTACAAGAAGTGTTTATAATAGCAATTTTCGAATGTCAAGAGGGATTGCGAATGACTTTTGGGAGTCGGGAATTGTTAATCCTCATTTGATTTTGGCTGATTTAATAAAGATTCTCCATCCGGAGCTCCTGCCCAATCATCAGTTATTTTATTATAAGCAAATTAACTGAAATGGACGATCTTCAAAAGCATAGTACATCCATGAGTTACAGCCATCCTTTTGGTTGGTCAAAGGCCGTATTAATGGGAATTTCGTTACTTTTTTGTTTGATTCTATTCCTGATGGATTTGGGGCTGGGTTCAGTAAATATTCCCCCGTTTGAAGTGTTAAAACTGATAGTAGGTCAGGGAGTGGAGAATGAACTTTGGTATAAGATCATTTTTATGATTCGGCTTCCAAAGGCAATGAGTGCTATTCTTGCAGGAAGTGCTTTGGCTGTAGCCGGGCTTCAAATGCAGACCTTGTTTCGAAATCCTTTGGCAGGTCCTTCAGTACTTGGAATTACCGCAGGCGCCAGCCTTGGAGTAGCCTTGGTAATGCTGACATCGGGTGGAGCGGCAAGTATATATGCCATTCGGCAATTGGGTGTTGGAGGAAGTTGGCTGATCGTCATCGCTTCTGCGCTTGGAGCCGGCTTGGTTATGTCCTTGATTTTGCTGATCAGTGTACGGCTGAAGGATAATATTTCGCTGCTCATCATTGGGATCATGATCGGCAATATTAC
>DAOVVI010000516.1 GCA_030637245.1 Cyclobacteriaceae bacterium | reverse complement strand
GTAGGCTTTTATTACCATAAGTCCTGCAAACTCACCCTGAGCGCCTGAATTTGGCTGAAGGGATGTGGCTGCAAATCCAGTAATTTCAGACAGAAAGGATTCAAGTTCTTTGAAAAGTTGAAAATATCCATCAACCTGATTTCTTGGAACCAATGGATGAATAGTACAAAATTCCGGCCATGTGATAGGAATAATTTCTGTTGTGGCATTCAATTTCATGGTGCACGAGCCAAGTGATATCATCGAATGGACAAGAGAAAGATCTTTGTTTTCCAGCTTCTTAATATATCTTAACAGCTCATGTTCCGTATGGTACTTATTGAAAACTTCATGAGTCAGAAAATCACTTTTTCGGACTATGGATTCCGGATAATTTATTTCTACACTATTAAAAATCAAATCTATTTCTTTTTGATTTAATTGCCCGCCACTCACTTCTGAGAAAATATGTATTATTTCCATGAGGTCTTTTAACTCACATGTTTCATCCAAAGAAATCAAGACTGTTTCATTGAAAAAGTAATGGAAATTGAATTGATATTTTTCAGCAATCTTCCTGATTTGTTCTTTTTCACTCTCTTTTACAGACAATTTGATCGTATCAAAGAAATGGTTTTCAGCAACTTCAAATCCTAGTTTAGATAATGCGAGTTTCAATGATTTTGCCAGTAAATGAATTTTAGTAGCAATCCGTTTAATGCCATCCGATCCATGATAAACTGCATACATTCCAGCCATCACCGCAAGGAGTACCTGTGCTGTACAAATGTTACTGGTAGCCTTTTCCCTGCGAATATGTTGCTCTCTTGTCTGAAGCGCCATTCTATATCCTGGAATACCATCATTATCAATGGAACTTCCAATGATCCTTCCCGGTAGCTGACGCTTATTTTTATCTAAGGTAGCAATGTAAGCGGCATGCGGTCCGCCATATCCTAGAGGAATTCCAAATCTTTGAGTGGTCCCCACAACTACATCTGCGCCGATTTCTCCAGTAGGTGTGACAAGAGTCAGGCTTAGCAAGTCTGCTGCAACACCTATGGAAATACCATGGTTTTTGGCCTGTTCAAAAAATGCCTTATAGTCATTGACTACTCCATACTTGTCGGGGTATTGTACCAAAACTCCATAGAGGTCAGGGTCAGACAAATCCAAGGTAGTGTAATCTCCCACTACGATCTCGATTCCTATGGGGAGCGATCTGGTTTGCAGAATTTCAATGGTTTGATCCAAAACAGAAGCATCGACGAAAAATTTATTCGCTGATTTCTTCGGACCTTTTCTAAGTCCGGCCAACATCGACATGGCTTCGGCAGCAGCAGTACCTTCATCAAGAAGTGAGGCATTTGCAATTTCCATTCCGGTGAGATCAATTACCGTGGTCTGGAAGTTGATCAAAGCCTCAAGACGTCCCTGGGCAATTTCAGCCTGGTAAGGAGTATAGGCAGTGTACCATCCTGGATTTTCCAATATATTTCGCTGAATTACAGTCGGGGTTTTAGTACCGTAATATCCCTGACCAATCAGTGATTTGTATAGTTTATTTTTTAGGGCTAAATCCTTCGTCTCATTTAAAAAGGCGTACTCGGTAAGTGGTTCCGGTAATTGGATGGCCTTTTTTAATCTGATGGATTTTGGTACAGTTTGATCGATCAATTCATCGACTGATTTTACACCTATTTTTTGAAGTTTTATTTTTGTGGATTCATCAAATTTGCCATGATGTCTGTACTCAAAAACGTCCTGTGGTTTCAGATTTCCTCTCATATTACTCAAATATACTTATTGAACGACATGCTAAATTGAGCCGCAAAGGTATGATTTATTGTGGAGAAAAAATGTCAGAAAAATGAAAAAATGATAGGCACTAAAAGGGTATGTTATGTTGATTTTGGTGTTTACGGAATTTGCATAAATATACACTTGTAATTCGTGTGCAGACAGTTTTTTAATTGTAAAATGTATTTATCGGACGAATATTATTTACTTTCTTTTTTTACGTTTGTTTTTGATTTTGATGGGTTTTACCTTCTTTTTCTTTTCATGAAAGGCGCCTTTAAAATCAGGATTTCTAGCTCTTTTTATTTTATCAATTTCCATGGCAATTTCCTGCAATTCTTCCTTGTCAGTAGGAATAAGGGGAACATCTTTTGGCAATGCTCTTTCTTCTATTTTATCAGAAATTATTTTTTCAATTTCCTTCATGTGGATTTCTTCCACTTCATTGACAAAGGATATGGCAATCCCCGATTGTTCTGCCCGGCCTGTTCTGCCAATGCGATGTACATATTCTTCATAAGCCCTGGGAACGTCAAAATTAATTACGTGGCTAACCATGTTGATATCTAATCCTCTTGCTGAAACATCCGTGGTTACCAGTACCCTTATTTTACCTTCCCTAAAATCATTAAATGCATTGATCCTGCTATTCTGGCTTTTATT
>DAOVVI010000305.1 GCA_030637245.1 Cyclobacteriaceae bacterium | reverse complement strand
TGAAAAGGAGGTGATAAAGTTTGGATATGGCAATGGAAATCTATCTGTTAGAAAAGATCAGGATATGCTATGTATGGATTTCCCATCTATAATTTCTGAGAAAACTGAAATTACAGATCAAATTGTATTAAGTCTGGGTAAACAGCCGCTTGAAGTATTGAAAGCTAGAGACTTGATGGTGGTTTTTGAAACTGAAAAGGAAATTCTTGAACTTGAACCTGATTTTGTTAATATGACAAATATTGAACAGCTGGGAGTGATTGCGACAGCTCCTGGGGATAATGTCGATTTTGTATCCAGGTTTTTTGCTCCAAAAGCCGGCATCAATGAAGATCCTGTTACAGGTTCTGCTCATTGTATGCTTATACCATACTGGGCCGATCGATTAGGAAAAAGTAAGCTGGATGCATTGCAATTATCAAAAAGAGAGGGGAAACTTTCTTGTAAATTTAAAGGTGAAAGAGTGGAAATTGCAGGAAAGGCAGTCACTTATCTGGTAGGAAAAATAAATATATAATATGCTAATCACCATCATTTCATAATTTATTTTTTCAAAAGATTTTACCAGAAAGAAAGAAGTCGACTTCTTGAAAAACTGAATTATTCAGTTTAAAATAATGATGAGAAATTTAAAAATACTTTATCTGCCCAATGACAACACTCACAAACTGGTAAGCTCTTTTTTCAGCCCAACTTTCTTTTTGCCCGGGCCACCAATAACCTAAATGGCCACCTTTTTCGGGAGTTTCCAAATAAAAATATTTATGGTTTTTAGCCTCTTTATAGGGATAGCAATCATCCGGAAACATAGGATCATTGAGTGAGTTTACAAGCAAAGTGGGAACCTTTATGCCTTCAATATAATTTCCTGCACTTGCATAGTGATAAAATTCATCTACACTTTTGAAACCATATAGAGGAGCTGAATACGTTGTATCAAAATTATAAAAGCCATTGATCTCATCAATCCCTTCCAGATCAAAAATATCTGGAAATTGTTCGGCCTTCAACTTAATCTTAGCTTTAAGTTTATTTAAAAATCTATTTAGATAAAATTTATTATCCGGATCAGAAAGCTTATTTGCACAAGAGCCCAACTGGCAAGGAATAGAGAATGCCACACCGGCAAGAATTTCGGAAGGGACAAACTGACCTTTTTCACCTAAATATTTCACAACCAAACTACCTCCAAGACTAAAGCCAATCAAAATAATTTTCTTGTATCCCCTGGAAATCACATCCCAATTCTGGTTTATAAACTTATGAGCCATACCCCGCATATAATACCTGTGAGAATTGCCTTCTAATCCATGGGATAAAATCACAATTCTATCATTCGAATTGATCACAAAGTCAAGATCAAGAAAATCATTGTCACTGGTATTGATTCGATGACGTTTATAATCAAGTGGCTTTGGCTTCCTCAACAAGGCGGGAAACAGGGTTTCTATATGATTGCTATATAACCAAAAAGGAGCTTTATAAGATGAATTTTGTACGATTGGCATCCTTAGTGTCTGATTGAATAATTTGGTTCTATTGTTATTTTAGTGGAATTAATTAAAAACGTAAGGTTTAAGCCTGCATGATACTATTTTAGTTCTATTTGTAATTCAGCCATGAGCCACATGGTATGAGCCAACGGGGGCGTCCAATATTCACAGTTTTGCCAGCTTCCTGCTTTTAAATGCGGTTGGTCCTCTATTTTTCCCCCTATTCCGTTCATAACAGCCCCTGGGATCAAAGGCGGAATATTCAGCTTTCTGTTAATAAAACGAGTGGGTTGATTATGACCGATCTCTTCTGCAGTACTGACATTCAGAGGATTGGAGCCAATAATCCAGTCCAGTTGTTTTTGAGCACAAATTTTCAATTTTTCATTTTTCAATATTTTTGAAGCATATAAAAGTCCTATGCCTGTAGAGGCAATGTTCGGATTTATTCCCCCTCCCCAGGCTTTTTCCGTAACCGTCAGATATCGTACCCAATAATCACCAATTTTATGGTCACCTCCTGGGCTCTCAGACAGGTACAAACCTATCGGAGCCAGATTGAAATTATTCAGTTCAGCGAGTTTTAATATGTAATCTTCACAATACAGCCGCACAGCTTCCCTCCACTCAGGTGCATTATCATGATTTGGAGCAATTTTATACAGATTACAAAGTCCGATAATATGCTGAGGCCCATGCCAGCTATGCCGGGAAGGCTCCTCACTCCTGGATGAAGTTTTGAAAAATCCTCTGATTTGATGGTTATTGTCAATGGGTTCTTTTACCTGGATTTCAAGTAAACGCGATGCAAAAACAATTGCTTTTTCTAAAAATTGGGCATCCTCAGTAGTTTTATATAATTCAATGGATGCCATCAATCCGGCGCCCATTTCAAGCGCTGTATTAGCATAAAAATTCTTATGACACCATGCCAGACACCGGATAGCGGCTTCGGTACATTTTTTAGAATAATCAGGATCAGAAGATCGGAAAATCCGGCCTGTCAATGCCTGAGCGATAATGAAGTTAAATTGGGCGGTCCTATCTGTGTTATTATGGACAAAGCTGGCTGGTTCAGTATGAATCGGCCTGTCATCTTCCGTACCTATTTGATTATCTGTTAGGTACCCTCCATCATCTCCGCCACAGTAATTCATTACATAGCCTCTTTCATTCTGCATATTTAAAAAGTATCGATTACCCCAGCGGAGTTCATCCATGATCTGTTCTTTACCCCATTCGGGTTCCATTATTTCGTAAACCTCTGATAATCCTATCATACCATATATGGTAAAAGCAACCCATTTCCGAAAGTCACCCGCATCATGCCATCCACCTGAAACATCCTGGTGCGGTTTCATTGGCCATCCAGGGCCGGCATCCAGTCGCCTTCCGTCATCTACATGACAGGGCGCCGCATAGCCAGTTGTGCTGGGACCGCAACGTTGAATGCTGAAACATGTTACACATTTTTTTATCGCATCGACATAAATACCGGCAGAAATTTTAAAAGGAGTTGATTTTTTATTTTCAACCGTTATCTGGTAGTTGCCCTCTTTCTTCAGGTCGCTAAAAGTTCCGACCAGATAATTTCCAAATACCCCTTCATGAGCTTGCATCATCCCCTGATATACTGTTTTACCGTTTTGGGTATTCATTACTTTAAACTCCAGGGATTTATCTCCCTTCATCAGGCAGAATTTTGCCGCTCTGGGTAAATATCCAACATGATTTATGAGGATTTCCGTTGATAATTCCATCCCCCACAACGATGGCATAATCCCAATTAACAACAACCAGAGTATATTTTTAAAGAATTTCTTTTCCATGGCAAATCATCATTTTCGGTTTTTGTAATTATCCAAATTACTGATTTTTCAAAAGTAAATCAAACTTGTTATGTGTCTTTCATGAGAAACATGTATGTTTTATTGAGGCATAAATTAATGTGTATATTTTATTATGTCTTTAGGCTTTTTAATTTTTTAATTACGGGCTAAAATATCTTATTTGAAATCGTGTTTTAAGGTTTGCTCATTGGATATTAGGCATTGAATATTACCTGTCTCGTCCGGTAGGCGGGTTTGTGATTTGTCATTTGGAATTTGTCATATCGATAGATTTTGTATTAGAATCAATAAATTTATAGCAATGGACGATTTACTTATCTATTCGGTTATTTTTGTTTCAAAATAAGAAAAATTGGTGAGTAGGTATTATATCGTTGGATTATTTTTTCTCTTCTCAAATCACATTTTTGCTCAAGAAATCCAGGTATTAAGCAAATCTTCAAATGAACCAGTTGAAGATGTTGCAATTTATAGCAGCGATCAGAAAGATTTTACTAATACAGACGAGAATGGTCTTTTCGATATATCTGTTTTCCCAACAGAATCGACACTTTTATTTCAGCATCCTTCATTTCATTCGTTATCCATCACCAAACAAAAAATTCTTGATGGTGGGGATAAAG
>DAOVVI010000424.1 GCA_030637245.1 Cyclobacteriaceae bacterium | reverse complement strand
CACCTTTTTAAATCTTTAGGGTTGATTGGTTTATGGTTTATTGGTTCACGGTTTAGAGTTTATGATTCACGGTTCAGGGTTAGAAACTCATGTTTCACATTTTTCAGAAATTTTTGTCAACTTCTGTCTCCCGACTTCTGTCTTTTACTTCTCCCTTTCTTTTAAAAACCTGATAAGTTCCTCGGGCTTATCGGTTTGGATACCATCCGTTCCCCAATCCAACATTTTAATCCATTCCTCAATATTTCCGTGCTGTTCATCAGCAATCACTTTGACATTGTTATCATGGGCAATCTTCATATATTCCTCACTTAATTCGCCCATGTCAGTTGCGATTACACGTGGTTGAACTTCTTTGACAACTTTTATGATATTTTCTTTCGGACCCGGATCAGGCATGGAGATACACTTATAACAATTGCTTTTTACTTGTTTTATAGGCTCCATAAAAGAAGCCGGTATGTACCAGATTACATCCCGCTCCATCTCGTATTTTTTTATGATCTCCACCAATTCAGGAACAAGGTTTTCTTTCAGATCGAGGTAGATTCCTATTTGTCCACGGCACAATTGTAATATCTCTTCAATGGTTGGTATTCGTTCATTTTCCCAGCCGGGCGCAACGCGCTTGCCTATATTCATTTGCTTCAATTCCGCCAAAGTAAAATCACTCACTTTGCCTGTTATCCCATCAACATAGGCGTCAATGGTGGAGTTATGCACACTTACAATCCTTCCGTCTTTTGTCTTTCGTGTATCTATTTCCACAAAATCACAACCCAGATCGATGGCTTCTTGAAATGCTGCCAATGTGTTTTCAGGAATGCCGTTGTGTGCCCCTCGATGTGCAATAACATACGTATTCCCATTTTTGGGTTTAGGGAAATAATCCTTTACCTCTTGTTTTGTTTTACCATCAGGAGTTTTCGCCGTTGCCCATTCAGGCACGGCATTGATGGCGTCCATAAAATTATGGATGACGTCTGTATGACAGTCCTCCTGCCAGCCTCCCTCTCTCAGCCAATGGTATTCACCTGTTTGATCGCAAACAATTCCATCTTCGCGGATAAAATAAGTCATCCATGATAAATTTCTAAAAGCAATGTCACGATATTCCTCATTGCCGGTAGCTGCATACAACATGGCCATAACTGCGCCATAAGTTGCATTGACTCCACCCCAGGCACGTCGATCTGCATCCTGCTCGCCAACACAGATAACGCCTCCGGGGCGCTCCATGCCAAAATGTCTTACAGCAAAATCGATACAGGCTACTGCGTGTTCTTCCCATTTTGGGTCAAGCTCTTCTTTCTTCTCAATCAGATAGCGGGCCATATTCATTGGCGCCCAGGTATTGCGATTATTCTCACCAACCTGGTCTTCAAAAAACTGTCCCCATAATGATTCTTCTCTTGTCTCCGGTGAATTAAATTGAAAGGTTTCAATCCAGTACCACAATTCTTCTCTCGGCTTCTCAAATTCAGATTTGCCCATTTCAAGCAGTCCATCAAATAGTCGTAAGATGTAAACCATATTGCTGCTTATCTCCCCCCAGTGTTCACCGGTAACAGCATCAACACGAAATGGCCATGGAGAACGTTTCGCATCACCTTTTCGCATATTCTTAGCGAGAACCTCTGCATTGTGTAATGCCTGGTCGTAGTATCGTTGATCTTTGGTTACTCTATATAGTTCGAGCAAGGCGTATCCTGCAATACCACCTTTGTCAGGCTCAATAACATCTTTGCCATGTTTTGCATCGTTTTGCGAACTTTGAGTTAATGGAAATTCATTGAAATAACCTGTTGACCGGGTGAAAAGAGGGTAAGCGCCTTCATCACGCGTATTCGCTTCCTTAACAAGATAGTCGCCCATTATTTTTGCAAACTCCAGGACCTTTGGATTGGACTGATTTTTATATTTCCAATATTTGATATAAGAAATGATTCCCATTCCATTCTGAGTTGCCGGGATAAAATCATCTCTATAGCACTGGTATTTTTCATCCATGAAGGTGATATGGACAAATGAAGGATAACCATGCTCGTTAATAGGTGCATTCAGATACCACTTCATCTCTCTTTCCAGGGCGTCATCCCATGTAGTCCAGGGCACAATCTTTGGTTCCTTTTCATTGTTGTTATATTTCGCCTCATGCCATCCTATTTTTTCTGGCATATAATTGAAAGTCTCCTGGGCAATTAAGGTATTGTGTGTGGCGATGGCTACAATCAATAAAAGGAGCAAGGAAATTTTCAACGTATTTACAAGCCTGATCATAGTTTCTCAAATAGAAAAGTACGCATGGATAAACAGAAAATTGACAAGTTAAACTCTAAGGAATATTTTCTTTTTGTATAAATAGTAGAGCAATAACCATTCAATTGCAATCACTCCCAAAATAATGATTACCTGGCCATAATCACCCAAAGGATTTGCAATCCAACCCAATAAAAATTTTGAAGAATGCCAAAAATCAATCACTCTTACGCCAAGGTAAATGGTTATAGAATTCAATCCGATTACCTTAAAAAATAATATCCAGCCTCTCCATTCTCTCACATCAATGAAATAATAGAAAATAGCTAGTAGCATAAAACTGATACCGGCAGTAAGAATATTAAATGGGACAGTCCATATGTTTTTAATTATGGGATACACAGGCGAAAGTAAAAGTGCAACCAAGACAAGTATCGCACCAATAATCAGCAAAATCATAGTTTTCTTCATTTGTGTGTGCTTCTGACCTCGAAGTATGTTTCCGGCAAAAGCTCCCATGAATGTGACAGATATCGCTGAAATAATACACAAAACTCCCTCAGGGTCATACGTGCCATATATCAACTTTCCTGGAAGAAAATGCTGATCTATCCATGCGTTAATGCTGCCCTCTGGAGTAAATATACCCGCACCATGTCCGGGAACCGGCACCAGAAATTGCGTCATGGCTATACTCGCCAGAATGCCAACCAGCCAAAATACCCTGGCCTTAAAAGTTGATGTATAGATTATGATAAGGGCCGCAAAAAAATAGGCTATACCAATCTGGGCAAGTACACTGGCAACGCGCATGTCCGAAAAACCATCCCGGAATACGGCATT
>DAOVVI010000065.1 GCA_030637245.1 Cyclobacteriaceae bacterium | reverse complement strand
TGTCCATAAAGTCCGTTATCTGCAATACGCCTGCCTGCCGGTAGGCAGGCTTGTTCTAAAAATAATCTATTTTGCAGTTATAATATACTGATATTGTAAACTTTCCAGATCCAAGCTTACATCGGTAAATCCAGCTGATTTCAAATTGTCAGTGACCTCCCCCAGGGGAACTTTATCACCGGATGGTCCCACAGGTAAATCTCCAGGTTTAAAATCTACCAGGACAAGAATACCATTTTCCCGCAACGCGTTATTCACAATTTTCATATAAGCAGACCGGTCATTTAAATAATAAAAGACATTTACCATAAGGATGACGTCCACTTCATCTGTATGTAGATTTGGTTCATCTTCTACTGTTAATCTTGTTTCAATCACATCAGCTTGCTCAATGGGAAGCTCAAGTTTTCGGTCTTCAATATAATCGAGATAGCGTTGCTCAATATCAATTGCAAGGACTTTATTAGCTACTCTTGAAATAGGAAATGTAAAATAACCTGTGCCTGAACCTATATCAGCAACTATTTTTCCTGAAAGATCTCCAAGCTTTTCAATCACTAAATCAGGATTTTGCCATGATCCCCGGTTTGGATCAGGATCGGTATTCAATTCTATACTGAATTCAGATTGATCAATTAATGAGTCTTCGTTAAAACCCAAAGGAGAGCTATTCTGAAAAATATTTTGCTCACTCTTTTGCCGTTTATTTTCTTTACACGAAAAAAGGATCGCACTGAAAATAAATGTTATTAATAACAGAAATAGTTGATTTTTCAAGGATTTTAAGTTTTTATTGAATGCTTCCGTAAATTTAATCTAAAAAGATTATCTTTAGAAAATAAGCTGCTTTCTAACCTGAAAAATTCAGGAGATGATTATAAATATTTGGAAAAAGCTAGAAATTGCTCCTGCCGGCAAGGCAGGAAATTGATTGTCAATCCACCTAGGGTGAAGCAAGTACCTTTTTTCCACGTGAGAAATTTGTAATAATAAAAAAGGCTAAAATGAGGATAAACAGCAATAACTTAAGCGAAGAGGAGATAAAATCAATTAAGGATAGTTTTTTTCATATTTACCATTCTTTTTTAAATGAAGGATTTATATCTAAAGACTTTGTTGGTTGCTTATTTAAATGGGGTGTTCAACTTCATATTACTGAAGATGAGCTCAAATATGTTGACCCTGAGTATGATGAAGAGGAAATAAGAGGTGACGAAAAAGCACTACCACATCTTTTCAATTTGGTCTATATGATTTATCTCGATGGAAAAGTAGAAGATATCGAGTTGGAAGTGGTCACCAAATATGCCGAAAAGATCGGATTTAAGTCGCACATTGTAAATGATTTATTAAAAACCATTGTGACTGCACCGTTTGATGGATTTGACTTTCATCATGTAAAGGAGCACTTGAGGGAAATAATTGAATAGACCCAGAATTGATTTTACATTGCAATCAATCCTTCTATTTTTCTTGCTTTTAAGTATATTTCAACTACTTCATCACTGGATTTTATCATTTTTTTCAAAGTAAAAGCAACATAATTCCCGGCTTTTGAGCGCTTCATCTGAAAGGTTTCCTTTGAAAAAGCCGTCAATACTTCCTGAACTTTAGCGCTTGGTGCCACAAACTTAAACATATAAATTGCTGGCCATTTATGCTCATTATCAAGCTTTTCTTTAAAAGCCTTAAACGAATCCATCAGGCTGAAGGGGTATTAGAATCATGTCGTCTAAATTGAATGTTGTTTTTGCAAATATAAGAATATTACTACGGGATGCGGATTACCTGATTAAACATGTTAATGCTTCTGGCTGCCAGTTCCTGAAACTGAAAAATAGCAATTCACAACTCACTACTTTTATCAATAATCACCACTTTATTGCCCGATGGGATTCGGTTTATTTTCTACATATGTTAAAAATACATAGAAGCAAAATGCTTTCATTTGATAAAAATGAAAGTAAATTCATATATTTGTTCATTAAATTTTAATTATTTCTTCATAGAAATCTAATAATTATTTATTTTGAGCATCGAAATTATATAATGTTGAAAAATATAAACTTTCTATCAAGGCTCATTAAATTTTTTGGACTCTTACTTTTAATCATTTCTTTCCTGGCTGTCAACGATGTTCAGGCTCAAAGAAAGAGTAAGGGTTATTTAAAAAGGAAAAACAGGAAGGTCTCTAAATATAAAGGAGGATCCATTCACTTTGATAAAAACAAACGATATCTTAGTGGTGGGATTAGTATAGATGGAGTAAATTATTTTGGTGATGTAACCCCGAAATCCAGTATTACAAGTACCGACCTTTCCTTTACCCGCTCTGGTCTTTCTATGTATGGTTATTTTAGGTATGCACCAAATCTTTCTTTTCGGGGGAGTTTTAGCTGGGCCCGACTCAAAGGAGATGATTTTAAATCGGCTGATCCGTACGGCGAAGAAAGCAGTTTCAGATATGTACGAAACCTTTCATTTCGAAATGATATTAAGGAATTGGCCCTTGTCGGAATCTGGGACATTTTTGGCAATCATGGAACCTTTCTTAATCGAGTCTCCTTTACCCCTTATGTATTTGGGGGCGTAGGTGTTTTTCACCATAATCCAAAAGCTAAAGCTCCTGAACTCGACAAATTTGGTCAAGCGCTTGCCGAAGCCGGAGAGTGGGTTGCCTTAAGAGATTTGGGAACTGAAGGTCAGCTAAGCCCTCACTATGACGTGAAACAATATAGTGTGATCCAAGCGTCAATCCCATTTGGATTAGGAATTAGAGCCAAGCTAAATAAGAGAATGGATTTTGAATTTGAAGTAGGTTACAGATACCTGTTTACTGATTATGTTGATGATGTTAGTGGTCTGTATGTTGACCTGGGAGCATTGGATAGTGAATTAGCCAGGGCAATGTCTGACAGGTCAAGGGAGCCTACATCAGTTAATTTTGGGGACCCAAGGGATTTTGAAGCCATCAACGCTGTGACAAATCTTATCACATACACATCTGAATTTGATAATCGAGATTATACTGTTTATGCGGGTTATGGACATTATCATGAAACTAACACCAGGGGGCTGGCCAGTCAAAATGATATTTATATTGTAACTAGTTTTAAACTGGCGTATATAATTACAGGAAGCTTTAAAAGAGCTAAATTCCGATAGTTACTTATTTTTATAAAAAGCACAATCCCATGAAAAACCTAAGGTATTGGCAAGATACAATTTTAGTATCAGTACTGGCTGTTATTCTGCTATTCACCTTTTCATTCAGTTCTTCTTCTTCAAATGCTTCAAACGTTCGGGAGAACTTAAAAATTAAAGCCACGAATCAAACTTTCCCTGAACTGAAAAAGGGCATGTACCTCATAATTGGTGCATTTCAAATAATGGAAAATGCAATTCAATATGCCAAGGTTACTAAAATAGAAAGCAAATCGCCCCTTATTGGGAGATATCAGGATTCCAAATTTTATTATGTATATGCCTATTCAACTCAAGATGACTTAGAATTTGCCAGAGAAAAAAGAAGCGAATTGAGGGCAACTAAGCAATATTATGATGCATGGATAATGTATGTAGGAATAAATTTAGAAAACTTAGAGCATGAAGAAAAAACACCAGATTTAGTTGTAATTGAACAACCAAAAGAGAAAAAAGTTGAAGAGTTTATACCTCCGCCCCCGGGCCAGAAAGATCAAATTTTATACAATTATAGGTTTAATGTCATCAGTGCAACGACATTGAAGGAAGTTCCCGGATATATTACGTTAATCGATGCTGCAAGAAGCAAGGCGATGAAAAGTGTAAGCACAAATCAAGTTCACCAAATAGCAGCGCCAAATACCCAATCGAAGGAAATTATTGCAGTAAGTGACATTTTTGGATATATAAAAGAGCAGGTTCAATTTAAAATCGATGATCCAATGTCTTCACCAGATAAAAGAATGATTAGTGAATCTGGTGGAGTCACTACCATTAAATTTGAATTGCCAAGGCACAAAGTTGGAGACATTCTTACCATGTATAATGTCTATTTTTATAATAATTCAGCTATTATGAAGCCTGAGTCTAAGTTTGAGCTCAACAGCCTGCTGGGTATGTTAAAGGAAAATGAAAAACTTGAAATTAGAATACACGGACATACAAATGGAAATGCAGCTGGAAAAATTATAAAATTGAAAAAAGATGACAATAATTATTTTCAGATAACCGATAATAATGATGTAGGCACAGGATCTGCCAAAGAACTTTCAAAAGCCCGGGCTGATATCATCATGAGATGGTTAGTCAATCAGGGAATTGACAAAAAACGAATGACCCTAAAAGGCTGGGGAGGCAAAAAAATGATCTACGGAAAAACCGACTCTATGGCCGGTAGAAATGTACGCGTTGAAATTGAAATATTGAAAGGCTAACAATAATCTCAAAAAATACCACTAATCTGCCCAACTTTGGACTTCTTCCATTGTTGGGTTTTTTACATCATTTAACTTCATTTTTTTTCGCATTCCGCAAATATCATTAAACAATTTGCCCGGTTTGGCCTTCCTGATGTCATCTGGGTTAGTCAACCCAAGCCTTAAAAGAATAGGGATCAGATCTTCTCTTACTCCTGCATTCTTAAATCCTTCTGAAGGATCAATATCCTTCTTTTCCGGTTTCATTTGTGGGAAAAACAACACATCCTGGATCGAATCAGAATTGGTCAAGATCATAGCCAATCGATCTATTCCTATTCCAAGGCCTGCTGTTGGCGGAAGTCCATACTCTAAAGCTCGCAGGAAATCTTCATCCAGTATCATGGCTTCTTCATCTCCTCTTTTGCCCAATTCCAATTGTGCCTGAAATCGTTCTCTTTGATCTATCGGATCGTTCAATTCAGAAAAAGCATTGCATATCTCCTTCCCATTGCAAATAGCTTCAAATCGTTCTGCCAAGCCTTCAATGGATCTATGCTTCTTTGCCAAGGGAGACATTTCTACCGGATAATCCGTGATGAATGTCGGCTGTATAAGATGAGACTCGCATTTTACTCCAAATATTTCATCAATAAGTTTTCCTTTACCCATGGTTTCATCAATAGGTACCTCCAATGTTTTTGCGGCATTTCTCAGTTCAACCTCTGACATCATGGAAATATCAATACCGGTGAAATGTTCGATTGCTTCAAACATTGTAAACCTTTTCCATGGACGCTGGAAATTAATTAGATTTTCACCAACCTGAACTTCTGTTGTGCCATGAAGATCCATTGCTACCCGCTCAACCATTTCTTCGACAAGATCCATCATCCATTGGTAATCTTTATATGCCACATAAAGCTCCACCTGGGTAAATTCCGGGTTGTGGAATCGTGACATTCCTTCATTTCTGAAATCCTTGGAAAATTCATAAACTCCATCAAATCCACCTACAATCAATCTTTTCAGATAAAGTTCATTTGCGATACGCAGAAAAAGCGTCATATCCAGCGTGTTGTGATGGGTTTTAAATGGTTTGGCCGCCGCGCCACCATAAAGTGGCTGCAGGATAGGAGTTTCCACTTCCAGATAACCACGATCATTCAGAAAATTCCTCATAGAATTTACCAGGGCAGTTCGTTTTTTGAAGGTATCCCTGACATGAGGATTTACAATCAGATCTACATATCGCTGCCGATATCGTTGTTCAGGATCAGTGAATGCATCATGAGAAACTACATTCCCATGTTTATCAGTAGTCTCCTTTACAATTGGCAGGGGTTTTAGTGACTTGGCTAATACCTTTAATTCCGTAACATAAATCGATATTTCACCGGTCTGTGTAGTGAATACATATCCTTTGATGCCAATAATATCACCAATATCCAGCAATTTTTTGAATACTGTGTTATACATGGTCTTATCCTCTCCGGTGCAAATATCATCTCTTCTTAAATATATTTGAATTTTCCCGGATTCATCTTGCAACTCAGCAAAAGAAGCAGAACCCATGATCCGCCGACTCATCAGCCGTCCGGCTATTGAGATATTTTTATAATCTGTTTTTTGCTTTTCGTAGTTTTCAAGGATGTCCTTTACATTGACATTAACTTCAAATAGCTCAGGGGGGTATGGGTTGATCCCCAGCTTTTCCAGTTCACTTTTTTCCTCTCTTCTTCTTAATTCTTGTTCGCTAAGTTGCATATCCTTTTATTGATTTCGAGTGCAAAAATAGCTATAAAAATGATATTCGGAAATTTCAAAAAATATTGAATTATTTGAATTATTGTAACTATCCGGATTGTTGGGTTCAATGTTCAAGTTCCAGGCTAACTTCACATAATTCAGTAACGATTAGTCACTCATATCTCAATGCCTCTATGGGATTTTTTAAGGCAGCAATTGCAGTTTCGTAGCAAGATGTAATCAAAGCTATAACTAATGCCAAACCTCCGGATATAATTAAAATCCACCAAGAAAGAGATGTTTTATATGCAAAATTGGTTAGCCAGATAAAGGACGTGCCATATGCAATCGGACCTGCGACAATAGAAGCAATTACTATCCATTTTACTATTTTTTTATTGAGTAAAATAACAATGTTAGCCACTGATGCGCCATTGATTTTGCGTATGCCAATTTCTTTGGTTCTCTGTTCAACGAGAAATGCAGTCATACCGAAAACTCCAAGCGCCGAAATAAACAGCGCAACAAGAGTAAAAAGGATAATTACTTTCGACAATTTTTGTTCCGAGTCATACAAGATATTTATTTCTTCGTCAATAAACTTAAATTCAAAAGCGGTTTCCGGAGCAAATTTCTTGGTTGTTTCTTGAATGTGGTCAATTGATTGTTGGATTTCAGTGGAAGAAATTTTAATAAAGATATGTTTTAAAGCCCCGTAATGTTTGGGATTTATGGAAATAATATGAGGAAGTATTTTTTTATGTAAAGATACATGATGAAAATCCTTTACAATTCCGATGATTTCTCCTTCATCCTCCCACATTTTTATTTTTTCTCCAATAGGATTTTCCAATCCCATGAATTTCACCGCTTCCTCATTGACGATGAAATTCGACAAGTCTGATGGATAATCTTTTGAGAAGCTTCTTCCTTTTACCATCGTCATTCCAAAGGTTTCTACAAATTTGTTTGTGGTTATTGAATACCTGAACAAAGGAGATAAGCCCGGATCTTTACCTTGCCAGTCAATCCCACCGGTTTTATAATCTTCATTAAATGGGACTGACTGTCCGCACGTGATGTTTAAAATATTATTGTTCTTTAAAATCTCATTGCTGTAGGTGTCAAATTTAGCACCTAATTCTCGGTTGATTGGGATTTTAATAATGTAAGTTGGGTCAAAACCTAAAGGCGTGTTTTGGATGTAGTTCAATTGTTTTATTACAATAATGGAGCACATGATCAATAAAATCGAAATGACAAATTGCCCAATTATTGTATAATTTCTGAATTTTGAAATGCGGGAGATTGATTTAAATGTGTTAAAAAGTCGCTTGGTTGATAAAAAAATGGCGGGATAGACTCCGGCTAAAAAGCCAAAAAACGATGCGATTAAAATAAAATATAGGATCGTTGATACAGAGGTGGAATACCCTATTTGTAAAGATCTGTTAAAAAAGCTATTAAACTCAGGCAGGATCAACTCAACCAATATTAAGGCAATAAAAAGAGCGATCAAGCTTAAGATTATGG
>DAOVVI010000401.1 GCA_030637245.1 Cyclobacteriaceae bacterium | reverse complement strand
TAAGGACCGTGAGAGGGGTTTTTCTGAATGATTCGATATATGCATCTAACAATTTTTTGATGACATTGTCAGATAACAGTTCTGTACCACCACCTTCTCCGGCCCAGCCGACAATTGACAGATCAACGCTTTCCAGGTCAGGGTGTCCATCATATCGGGCTCCAAGGGCTTTGATCATATTGCCAAAATAATGCGCATATCGTGGGTCTTCAGGATCGACAACCCATTTTTGGTGGGCAAAATCTCTTTTGCTTCCAACATATGTTCTGTACCAGGAGGGAACATCCTTTTCAAGCTGTCCTTTGTATGGCGCGATTCTCAGCATGAGCGTTTGCTCCCGTTGGTGGGCTATTTTAAGTAGATTATCTATGTAATCCCACCTGTATTCTCCCTCCCTGGGTTCAATGAATTGCCAAAGAATTCTGAAATAAGCGATTGATGTATTCGGATGCCCTGTGTTTTCAAAATTTTCTTTAGGGTGTTGATATTCTTCTATGTTTGGATTGGTCAATACATCCATGTTGGGGGGTAGATTGTCGCCATTAAACATTTGAAAGGTGGTAAAGCCCATCCCGGGATTGACCAGCACATCATCGATTTCGACCGGCCTGACGGTTATGTGTTTTTGTGCAGCGCTATCAATTAAAGATACTACAATCAATGCCAATATATTGAATACTAAATATATGCTTTTCATTTTAAATTTAAGTTATTGAAAAGTAATATTAATTTATAAAAAAAAAGTTACATAACTTTATGAAATGGAATTTCTTTTCAAAACATTGCATTTTTGATTAAATTGCATCTAAACAGAATACTATGAAAATATTAAAAAAGGTTCTTTTCGCTTTAGGCTTGATATTGATGTCAATTAATATTTTGGGTCTTTTCAAATCGATGAGGAATTCCGAAATCTATACTGAAAAAAATACAGGTAGGCTCAATGATATTACCATCAAATATGAAGATGCTTTAAAGGAAATTGTAAGAAAAAATAACGAATCGGATAAAGCATTTGCCCTGCGGATCAATGATGTAGTCAGCAAAAGTATGTCGCATTATTTCAGGAAAGAGGGAAAGGAAAAGTATAATCTGAGAGTCCCCATCTGGGAGAATTATATCCTGTTCTTTTATAATTCAATGAAATCCGATGATAGGTACGAATTTGTCAATTATAAAAAAGGACTGGAAAGAGGCGTTGGTTTGTGTTCTTCCCACTCTATTGTTGTTAAGGGAATATTACTTGATAATGGTATGGAGGCCGAATTATGGGATATTGCCGGGCATGTGGTGGTCAGGGCAAAGGTGTCTGAAAGAGAATGGTATATTTTGGATCCGGACTATGGCTTATACGTTCCTCATGATATTCCTGAGATAGAAGCGAATCCTGAAATTACGAGGCCGGCATATGCCAACATGGCCGACTTGTATAAGCCGGAATATGACGATCCCTATACCACCGACCATGTGGTTGAGATATATGCTAAGGAGGGAAACCATATTTATACGTATGACGCCCGTTTTGAGAACTTCTCATACACTGCCATTTGGATCCTTCCACTGTTACTTATGATTCCTCTCGGAATTACTTATTTCGAAAAGGGGAAATGATTTTTTTTCTAATTATTTCCAGATATAGCATTTAACTACACTAAAGATCAATAAGTTATGAAAAAGTCATTTTTTAATATTCCTTTCAATACGTTTTTGCTGTTCTTTATAATTGTTACTGAATCCCATGGACAGTTTACCGACTATGGGCACAAAGCAGCGCCGGAAGGCGTCGAAGCAATAAACCGGCCTGGATATTATGGAAAGGAGGGAACAACATATATGTTGACTCAGGATATCACTTCTGATAAAAGCGCAATTTTTCTGGGCAAGGATATTACCCTTGATCTCAATGGCTATACGATTACGTATGCTGACGGAAATTACGAACATGTACCTAATTTTGGTTTTGAGGAAGGATTAACTGGTTGGGATATTTCTGATGCTCCGGGAGCAAAAGTTGTGAATACTGCAGAAGTACACACTTTTATCGGTGAAAAGATATTGAGTCTTGAGGCAGGTGATGAGCTTGTTTCACCTTATATTTATTTGCCTGTTGAGGGACGTTCTTACTTTGCAATGTGTGGAGTCACTGGAAGATATTACCACGACATGGGAGGAGATGTAACTAACGATATGAAGGTTAGTGTATTTGTGGAAGATGAAAAAGGGGAAAATGTAGAATGTGTAAATCAATATGGTGATACAACAATTGTTGGTTGCCCAATAATTAATCGCTCAACTCGACTTGGAGGTGGTTTTGTTTTTGCCCACCTGAAGAACCTTCCTGCAGGGAAATATCGCATTCGTGTGAAAGCAGAAACCGATTGCCTGGTTGACCAGATTGATATACGGCCCGCCATGGATGTGGGTATTGGAATTGTTGAAAACACACATCCATATGGGCATTACGACCATTTATACAAACAGGTTCACAGTGCATTTTACGATTATACAAACGATTTCTCAGATGGATCTCCTGTTTCAGACATTACTAAAATTGAAGGTAAGGGGACTGTGACGATAAAGAACGGTACGATAAAAAATGGGACGCTAAGTATCATGTCCTGGGGAATACAATCGACAGCAGAGGATGTAAGGATTATTCTTGACAATGTGAAAATAATTAATTCTGGCATTAATGCCACTGCTGTTGACGTCCCTCATGCAACTATTACAAAATGTCAATTTGAGGTCAACAATCCATTTATTATCAACAGGCATGGCTCTCAGTTTTACGCAGTGGACCTTAGGGGTGAAACAGCTTCGGAAGTATCGTATTCTAAATTTTATGGGGGACAGGGGTGCCTGGTGTTCAAGGGACTGAATTCTAAAATACATCACAACTTTTTCGTAAATCGGCAGACAGTAACCAACCATTACAGCATTATGGCTATGGGCGATGGTTCGAAAATATTTGAAAATAAGTTTGAGCCGGAAATAGGCTCTGGCCTGGAAATATTCAGGCATAAGAACATTGAAATATTCAATAATAAATTTACTATAAATGCAGCGCCGCCCAGCTGTGAATACCACGAACATTATAGTACGGCGGGTATCAGGATTGCTGATTATGGCGCAGAATTGGGATCGCCTCGTGGGTGTTATGGCAACCGGATTTATAATAATAAATTCCATATTATAGGAAAAAAATTTGATGAGTACCCCAATTATATTCCAATGGCCGGTGCATTCTTTT
>DAOVVI010000380.1 GCA_030637245.1 Cyclobacteriaceae bacterium | reverse complement strand
GGTTGATATTCTGATATTTGCTAATTGTGATTTTATGCCAGAAAATAAAACATTTCCCTTCCGGTTAGTTGTCATCTGAGAGCTTTGAATGATCATTTAATTTAAAAAATTGATAGAAGTCATTATTGCACCCGGCCACGATTACCTTGCTATTTTGATAATTGAAAGTTTTAAATCTTTTCACATCAAATGGAAGCAGAAAACCGCTTTCCTGATAATTTACCTGAGAAAAGTCTCCTTGTCCGTTGCCAATTAAAAGCAAACCAATACCGGCGTCAGCTCTTACAGTTTCTACTTCAGCGCCATAGAGATTTCCCGCTGCAAGAATATCCAGATGACCATCATTGTTAAAATCGTCAATGACCATATCATTAATGGTTGAAAATTGAGCCTGAATTGGAAGCTGGTGAAAAACAAATTTTCCATTTCCCTTGTTTTCAACATAAGAACTGGCAAAGGTCTTTGCCTCATAATGTAAGGAGTTTTTCAGGTTATCTTCACCATAAATCTCAAAAACATCAGCTTTTGCAAATTCACTGAATGTGTTAATTTTTTCTTCCAGCAGAGGAACTTGTTCAACTGATCTTTTCCGTTCTCGAATTGGAAATAGTTTTTCTTCCTGATACTGAGCCAAAACAAGATCCCCAGACCCGTTGTTGTCAAAATCATAATAAAATACGTGAAAAGGTAAGTCTTTTGAGGCTTTGTACTCATAGTTTAATCCCAGGTTACCGAGGATGAAATCCGGATCGCCGTCCTGATCCATATCGGCAGTTTTTATGCTAATCCACCATCCTGTAGTATTTTCAAGACCTAGATCAGCGGTAACATTTTTAAAACCACTCCCGTCATTTTTTAAAATTGTGAAGGGCATCCATTCCCCGGCCAAAGCCAAATCAAGCAAACCATCGTTGTCATAGTCAACCCAGACGGCATCATTTACCATACCGATTTTCATCAAATCTTTGGCTATTTTATTGGTTACGTCTTCGAATTTCCCTCCATCATTTCTCAATAAAGTGCTTTTTACAGGTTTTGGATATTCCCATGGCGTATGTCTGCCCGCTATAAAAAGGTCAATATCTCCATCCTGATCATAATCTGCAGGTACTATCCTGGCGCCACTTGCAGTTAATTTTGGTAAGCTTTCTTCAGACTTAGAAAAATTGGCCTTTCCGTCATTCAGATATAATCTGTCCTGGTATTCTTTTGCTCCAGCTCGATATTCATTTCCACCACTAACCACATAGAGGTCAAGATCTCCATCGGAATCAACATCGAGGAAAAGTGCATCGATATCCTCTGATTTTCTATCTACTTTTAAATCAGGAAATGGTAATATACCGAAAGAGCCATCCGGGTTTTGATTAAAGAGCCTGCCCTCAATACCCGCTGATCCACCCATAAAAATATCTTCAAGTCCATCGCCATTTACGTCACCAATCTCAAAGCACGGGCCTCGGTCAGAAAATTTGTGTGGGAGCATCAACTGCTTTTCAAAATCATCGAACCTATTTTCATTGTGCTTTATAACCAGACCTATTTGTTCTGTTGCATTAATTAGCCAAGGTTCCTTTGAGGGGCTTTCTTCGTCTTTTTCAAAACTCGCATTACTGTATTTTACTTCAATTATTCTATTGGACCTTTGATTCTTTAAAATGTTCCTTTTCCCATCAGGCCACTCTACGATTACTTTTTCCACTTTCTTTTTAGCGCCAAGACCAAAATGGGCGATATGCTCACTTGTAGAATACATTCCCCTGATACTGGTGATCTCGAAATACTGTTTTTCACCTTCTGCCTCAATCCAAACTTTTGTATTTAATGTTGTTTTACCAGGTTGATCAGCTATTGGGATGATTCTAAGAAAATGATTGTCAGGCCGCTTTTCGGCATTATTTTGATAAATGAATGCATAATCATTTATATTATTAATCACTAAATCCAGATCACCGTCATTGTCCAGGTCAGCATAAGCCGAGCCATTTGAAAAGGATTTTTCAACCAATCCCCAATCATCGCTTACTTTTTCAAAGGAATAATCGCCATTATTTTTATAAATGTAGTTTTGCAACTTCACAGAGGGTGATATTTGCATTGCTTCCTCGATATCTACCAGATCCCAAATCGATACCCCTTCCGGATTTGGATTTTTTTTAATGTACTCGTGTACTGCAGTTTCCAGGTATTTCGGAAAAGTCCTGGCGGCGTCATTGTCACGGATATCCCTCATCAGCCCATTTACTATATTAATGTCTTTCAGGCCGTCATTGTCAAAATCTGCTAATAGAACCGACCAACTCCAATCTGTTGCGCCTACCTTGCCAAGCTGCGCTATATCGCTGAATATCCCCTCGCCATTGTTCAGATGAAGCATGTTGAACATATACTGATGATGACCTTTTTCCTTCACAACTTTCATAAAAGCCTTTTTGGGCATCCCGCTCATGTTACTTTTCCTGCGAAAATTATCTTCGGGAACCATGTCCAAAACAAATACATCCAACCAGCCATCATTATTGATATCTGCAGCGTCCAATCCCATGCTGCTAAATGAGATGTGTTTGGTCATCTCAAATGTTTTGTCGGTGAATGTGCCATCGCCATTGTTCATATAAATGAAATCCCTTACCCAAAAATCATTGGCAACGAAAATATCCGTCCATCCGTCATTATTTAAATCAACGGCGGCAGCACTGTTTGGGAAACATGGCATGAGCATTCCGGACTCTTTGGTGATATCAATAAATCTATCTCCCTGATTTTCCATCAATCTGGGGCTATATTCTTCAAGTAATAACTCGGAATTATAAAATTTGGAATAGTCGCCCGGATTCGGAGGTTGATTTAGTAAAAAAATATCGAGATCACCATCTTCATCAAAATCAATGAATAAAGCATGACGGGTACGCTCACTATTATCTAATCCATAACTTTCAGATTTTTCAGAGAAGGTATTATCACCATTATTTATATAAAGCTTATTCCTGCGTAATTCCGGATCATCGTCATACAATTCCCTTGTAATATAAATGTCTTGATATCCATCTCCATTTATGTCGCCAAAAAGAACCCCTGAAGACCAGCCGCCATTATCTGTAATTCCGGCTTTTTCAGTTATATCTTCAAAAACCATATTTCCCTTATTAAGGTATAATTTGTCGCCCACCAGATTGCCGGCAAAACAAATATCCTGCAAGCCGTCATTATTGATATCTCCAATGCCAACTCCACCTCCTCCGTAATAATTGGAATAAAGCATAATGTTGGCTTCTTTGGTATCCTTCAGCTCGTTATTGAAATAAATATTGGTGTGGGTAGGATTTAATTTTGTGAATAGTTTTTGCTCTGTTTGCCCGGAAGCATTTTCTAAAAAAAAAGCTCCTAAAATCCATATGTTAAATACCATTAAAAATTTCATC
>DAOVVI010000261.1 GCA_030637245.1 Cyclobacteriaceae bacterium | reverse complement strand
TCATTGATTGCGGGCTATAGATATGTTAACCAGGACTTTATGAAAAAGGATTATAGAATAGCTTATGATTTTTTACTGTACACATCCATTTTGTGGATTGCCAGCAGTGAAGTAATTAACTGGATGGAAATTAATGATTCAATCCAATCCTACAAACTTGAATTAAGCATACTTTGGGCATTATATTCTTTTCTACTGATAATCGTGGGAATCTGGAAAAAGAAAAAACATCTGCGGATAGGAGCCATCGCATTGTTTACCGTTACACTTGTAAAACTATTCTTCTATGATATTTCGCATCTTGACGCCATTGCAACAACAATTGTATTTATTTCATTTGGAATACTGCTTTTAATCATATCCTTTCTATACAATAAATACAGACATATTATATCTGATTAATTTGAAAGTACCACAATAAGAGGAGCCTGCATAACAGACCAATGGTAGAAGGTGGTTTTGCCTAACGAAAATTCCTGGAAATTTTCAACCGGTCTTTCCGATATTAGAGTTCTGCAAATAAAAAGCCCCGAAATCTCATGACTCCGGGGCGTGGTATTTTAATGAATTTTATGCCTATTCCTTCAGGGCAGCTACACCAGGCAATACTTTGCCTTCCATGTATTCCAGTAACGCTCCCCCACCAGTGGACACATAACTTACTTTATCACCATATCCAAGGATATTGACAGCCGCAGCAGAATCACCACCACCGATCAATGAAAACGCTCCTTTTTCCGTTGCAGCCACTACAGCAGCAGCAACTTCCTTGGTACCATTGGCAAAATTGGACATTTCAAAGACACCCATTGGTCCATTCCAAAGAATTGTTTTTGATTTACTGATCACTTCTTTGAATTCTTCAATAGCTTTTAGTCCGATATCAAGCCCCAGATAACCATCCTTGATATTCATATTATCGGCTTCTTCTTTATTGGCATTGTTATCAAATGCATCTGCGGTCAGCGAATCCACAGGAAGCAATAAATTCACTCCTTTGGTTTTTGCTTTTTCAATCAAGGATTTGGCCAGATCAAGCTTGCTTTCCTCGCAAAGCGAAGATCCGATTTTTCCACCTTGTGCCTTGAAAAAGGTATAAGCCATACCACCTCCGATCAGAAGGTTATCCACTCTGTCCAACAGGTTTTCGATTATTAATATCTTATCACTGATCTTTGCTCCTCCCATGATGGCGGTTAATGGTTTTTCGCCGCTTTTCAGTACCTTTTCAGCGTTTTCAAGCTCAGCTTCAATCACATATCCACATACCTTATCATCAAAAAACTGAGCGATAACCGCAGTTGAAGCGTGTGCCCGGTGAGCCGTGCCAAATGCATCATTTACCCATACATCTCCATGTGATGACAGTTTCTTCGCAAAGTCCACATCACCTTTGGTTTCTTCTTTGTAGAACCTGAGGTTTTCCAATACCAAAACTTCACCCGGTTTCAATGCGGCAGATTTCTCTTCCGCTTCATCTCCAATACAATCGCCGGTGAATTGTACTTCTAATCCCAATTTATCACTGAGGTAAGAGACCACATGCTTCAATGAGAATTTCTCTTCCGGGCCTTGCTTTGGCCTGCCCAGATGTGACATCAAAACAACAGATCCTCCATCAGCTAATATTTTCTTAATGGTGGGTAAAGCAGCCTTTAGCCTGTTATCATCTGTAATCTCGAATTTATCATTCAATGGCACATTGAAATCGACTCTAATCAGCGCTCTTTTCCCTGAAAAATTATAACTATTAACTGTTTTCATAATATTTATTTTATTAGGATATAAATTAATTCAATTACGTTTTGCTTCTGCTCTTTTCAGCCGATCATTGATCGCTCTCCCCAAACCGACGTCCGGAACATATTCACTCACGATGAGCTGCAAATTTAATGCATCTAGTTCCCTTAAACCAGTAAAAAGACGCGTTGCTGCTTCATCAATAACTCCTTTTTTTGAAAGTATAAACTGAAATTCCGGATCGATCCCATTTATCTCATCTTTAAATGAAATTGTTCCAATATTCTGGTGCTTATGCTTTTTAATTAATTCATTAATATTTCCAATAACTATAGGAGTTAGTGGTGCATAATGACTTTCCAACATACCCGGCGCTTCCGGATTGGATGAGAGATTTACTTTTAGGGTAATTTCACCAATAAGGCTTTCAATTTCTTCAACCTTACATCCGCCCAGCCTGTACACTACGACTTCATCGCCATCAAAACCCAAAATAGTTGATTCAATACCCACGGAACAAATTCCTCCATCCAGCACATATTTGATCTTATCACCTAGCTGCTCATTGACGTGGGCGGCACTTGTCGGGCTCACATATCCAAACGGATTCGCGCTCGGCGCAGCCAACGGAAAATCAATGCTTTTCAAGAGCTGCAAAGTCAGCGGATGGTTTGGAACGCGCACAGCAACCGTATCTAATCCGGATGTGACCAGATCAGGGATAATTTCTTTCTTATTGAAAATGAGTGTCAATGGACCCGGCCAGAATTTTCTTGCCAGTTTATACGCCTTTTCAGGGATCTTATCTACAAAACTCTTTGCTTTTTCCAGGTTTGAAGTATGGACAATTAACGGATCAAAGGACGGTCTGTCTTTTACTTTAAAGATTTTAGCAACAGCGACGGGATCAAATGCATTTGCTGCCAATCCATAAACTGTTTCAGTTGGAATACCGACTAGCTCTGATCTATTCAGAAGTTTGAGAGAAATATTGATATCAGTACCTATTTTAGCCAAATGTTGCCCTTTTTATAAAATCTTCGCGAAAGTAAAATTTAATTACATATTATTAGATGATAGATATCAGTATTTTATTTTTGTTAAAAATTAAATTCTAATGTCATGAGTAGAAGGAACAAATTTTTAGTCAAATTTTTCGCAATACTTATCGTATTGATATCGGTATTTTTAGAAATGGACGTACTGAATGTCAGCTTTTTAGAACCTTATAAATACTGGATGTCCATATTGGGATTTGGGATGCTGCTTATAGTTTCACGGTGATTACCAGGCAAACTTCATTGAAGTTTACAAATGATCTACATTAATCCATAACCTCAACAAAACTTATTTAGCTTACATCCTGCACTTTTGCTTTGATGGTCAATCTCTGTGTCGGAGCAGACGGATCGTTTGAGAAAATTACAATGGATTTTTGCTGATTTCCACGCCTTCCAACCGAATTGAAAACAACGCTAATTTTGCCGGTTTCACCCGGTTGGAATGTATATTTATCCAATTTGGAAACTGTGCATCCACAATTAGGTTTTACACGTCTGATGTTCAACTCTGATTTTCCGTTGTTTGTAAAAATAAATTCCGTCTCGACCGATGCGCTTTCTTTGATGCTTCCAAAGTCATGGGTTATTTTTTCAAATTTAAGCTTTGGGGCCTGTGCCAACTCTTCCTGAGTCATTGGAGGAAAATACTCTTCAATAGTAGCAATTACTCTCAAACTTTTCTCGGCGTCTTTTTCCTCATCAGTATAAATTCTAACGGCGTCAGAAACAAAGCCAAAATCATTTTTGCCTTTCCCATTATATGTTACAACCAACTTCCCTTTTGTTTTAGGATCCAGAACATTTGGTTGAAAACTAACTGTAATGTGATCAGGTTTTTGAATTTTATCCAGAAAAGTAATTTGTGCTTCACCATCATTATAAATATCAAAGGACCTGGTTAATGGTTTCTCAGTGGTTATTTTCCCCATATTCAACGACTGATATCTAAGTCGCAGATCGCCTATCTTAAACCTGTAGAGGTCGGCAGCAGTACGAGGTTTAGTTTCAACCATACCTTTGATGTATATTGTTTTTGCAGCAGGATCGGCATTTGAAGTAATGGTCAAGGACTTTCTGAATGAACCGGGTCTGTTCTTCGGATTGTATTTGGCAGTCACAAAACCTTTTTCTCCTGGTGGCACAGGTTCTTTACTCCAGGCTGGGGTTGTACAACCACATGAAGCCCGAACACCTTGAATGATCAATGGTGCATCTCCCTTATTTGTAAAAACAAACTTATGTGTAACAGGTCCGTTCTCTTCCTTTATGTTCCCAAAATCAAAGGTCTCTTCTTCAAAATTAAACTTGGATTTTTGCTGGGCAAAGAGGTTAGATAAGGCAAGCAGTAATACGAGTGATAACAATATCCTGAATTTCATGAAATTATAATTTTTAATAAATAACGTTTTAAGAGCCAAATATTTGCCAATGCTGCAAATTTAAAGTTTAACAGCATAAAAATGAACTAGCCCCCGAATTTTTAGTCACTTTGTAATTTGTTTGCTTAATTTGCGCAAATTTTTATTGATATGGCTAGAATACTGACTGGGATACAAAGTACGGGAATACCTCATTTGGGGAATATATT
>DAOVVI010000300.1 GCA_030637245.1 Cyclobacteriaceae bacterium | reverse complement strand
CTTATAACCAGTATCTGATACTTTTTTTAATATAGCCTCAATACCTTCAGCCTTAATTTGCTCTCTTAGCGTATAGAGTTGTATCCCAATATCTTTTGGTTTTGCAGGTGCTGCCGCTGTTTCAACCGTAGATTCAGCGGGCTTTTTTGGTGAGCAACCAAAGGGAACAACTAAACTTCCGGCCGCAAAAGCTCCGGCTGTTTTCAAGAATTCTCTTCTTTTTTCCATTAGTATATATTTAAAAAATTATTAATGATTTTCTTTTTATTGATTTAAAATTAATGTCAATTATTCAATAATAATAAATTATACATCTTAAATCTGGAATGAATTAAGAATTCATAGAAAGTTTCAAGAAAAAATTGCAGTTAAAAAAGTAGATGAGCTCCATTAATTCTAATCGTTAATTATCTTTGACCTGTCAATTAAAGAATATGAGTACAGATCCTACAGTCGAAGTATGCTTTTCACCCAAACTTTACGGTCACAAATTAACGGATGGGAAATTTATTACGGTGGTTGTGGATATTCTCAGGGCAACAACATCTATCTGTGCAGCTTTTGATCATGGCGTAAAAGAAATTATTCCTGTCTCCGGACTTGATGAGGCCAAAGAAATGAAACAAAATGGATATTTTGTTGCATGCGAGAGGAATGGAGAAATTATGGATTTTGCGGATATTGGAAATTCAGCTTCCGATTTCCTCCGTGATGACTTAAAAGGAAAAACTCTTGTGTTTTCAACAACCAATGGCACAAAAACAATTAACATGGCCCGGGACGCCAGGGAAGCGCTTATTGGATCTTTTGTAAATATTCAGGCGCTTGCTGATTATCTTATTGAGAAAAATGAAAATGTGGTAATTTTTTGTGCAGCCTGGAAGAGTCTTTTTAATCTGGAAGACTCAGTATTTGCCGGAGCATTGTCAGAACTGCTTTTTGACAATGGATTTTCTACGGATTGTGATTCGGCATTGGGCGCCGTTGATTTATGGCATAGAGCCAAACCGGATTTAAAAAAGTATTTATCAAAAAGTTCGCACAGAAACAGGTTGAAACACCTGGTTTCAGATGAAGATTTTAATTATACAGTAACCCTGAACTCAACAAAGGTTATCCCGGTATTGAAGGGAGATAAGCTTGAATTGGTGAGCTAAAAATCACTTTAAAATATCTGCAATGTCTTTTGCCACAGACTCGTGGCCTCCCTGGTTTTTCACTTTTCTTTTTAAAAATCCAATGTAGAACGTGTTGTGATGGTTAGTCAATTGTGGTTGTGCATTACCCTGACGTCCAAAACCAAATACAACCATACCATCTTCTGATGCTACGCCTTTTGTAGAATTACCTAAAAATCCAAGCGCATCAATTTGCCGGTCTGGTTTTTCCATGGCTATAAACAGGATTTGTTTTACCCGATCGTCCCCAAAGTATGCCCAATGCCAATTTGCAAATATTTTATCACCACTGTAAAAATCATTGATTTCTCGCCGGGGACCTCCCAGGTTTGTTCCCCAATACTGATGATCAGGTTTGAATTCTCCGGCGATTGGGCCTTCATACAAAAACCAATATTTGTGGTTTTGATCTACCTTCTCAATGGATATGATCGCATAACTTTCATAAAATTTCCATCGCCATTGCCACTTCCCGCTTTTGCTTATGGTGAGAATCGTATTTTCATTAACTAAAAAACTGTAGCACTTTTTATGGCCCGGATGACCGGCTCCACCATCATCAGATCTGAAAACTAAATTTGGAATACCTCTATATGAAGAAGCTGCTGATTCCGGATAGATCTCCCATGGTTCTCTCGTAAAACCTATCCAGTCGTTCCCGTAAAAATCAATCATTCGGGACAGTCCTCCTCCTTCTTTGTCGAGATAATACGTCGCTTTTTTTGTTTTGATAATAAAATGAGGCGCACCGGCAAAAGTATCCTCGGTGATTTCAATTCCGAGTGCGGGCAATGCTAAAATTAAAAAAATAAAGGCTGCGGTCAGGTGGCGCTTCATCAATTCAAAAATAGTGGATTTTTGGGTATTAGAAAATAATTAGAGAGTCATTCATCTATAGCTATCCTATTTTCATCGAAATCTGAATCATAATCCGAAAACTTTAACTTTCAGCTTTGTCAAAGTTTTAAACTTTGACAAAGCTATTTGGTTAAATTTCAATGATGAGGTCTTTAATTATAGTCTCTTTATATGGTGAATTATGAAATTCAATAAACTGTTTCTCGGTTCCAAACCACAATATTACTTGTTGCCGTTCCAATTTTGTTGGCTTATTTATCAAGTGGCTATGATACGATGAATGAATATAATCTTTAAAATCTTGGACAAATCCATGTTTTTGAGGATTATTATGGATATACAATATCATCTGAGTGAGATAGCTGTTATTTTCAACTTCTTTTCGCTTAAAGGGAGTTTCAAACAAAGCTCCAGTGCGTTCGTTTGCTTTGTTTATTGCTTGTGTGTAACTGCTAAAAAGACGGGCAAATTGTTTGCTTACAATAAAATCTGCACTGTGAAGACCTTCGTTCAATTTTTTCCTATGATTGATGCTTATATTATTATAGAATGTGTTGAGCGTAGATTGATCTTTTACCTGTATCAGTAAGTGAAAGTGATTTTTTAACAGGCAATATGCAAACGTATCGACTACAGGAGTTAAATATTGAGTATATTTATTTAAAAAGTAGGTATAGTTACGGTCTGCTCTGAATAGATTTTCACTATTGATCCCTCTGTTATAGATGTGATAAAATCGGTTTGCTTCAAGTGGTGAATTTTGGGTCATATGTTGAACTATTTAACTTAACTTTGTCAAAGTTTAAAACTTTGACAAAGGTCGTTGTTCCTATGGTATCCACTTAATATCCTTAAAGTTCGGCTTTCGCTTTTCTAAAAATGCATTCCTTCCTTCTTTGGCTTCATCTGTCATATATGCCAAACGGGTTGCCTCGCCGGCAAAAACCTGTTGCCCTACAAGACCATCATCAGTCAGGTTGAATGCAAACTTCAGCATTTTTATAGATGTTGGAGATTTAGCCAATATTTCCTGAGCCCATTCATATGCAGTATATTCCAGTTTTTCATGGGGAATGACCGCATTTACCATACCCATATCATAAGCTTCTTTTGCCGAATAATTTCTTCCTAAAAAGAAAATCTCCCGGGCCCGTTTTTGTCCGACCATTTTTGCCAAATAGGCAGAGCCATATCCACCATCGAAGCTTGTGACATCGGCGTCTGTTTGTTTAAAGATCGCATGCTCTTCGCTGGCCAGGGTCAGATCGCAAACTGTATGCAGGCTGTGTCCTCCGCCAACTGCCCAGCCGGGCACCACAGCAATCACAACTTTCGGCATAAAACGGATCAGCCGCTGCACTTCCAGGATATTTAATCTCGGCATACCATCGTCATCTACATACCCCTGGTGGCCTCTGGATCTTTGATCGCCCCCACTGCAAAATGAATAAACACCGTCTTTTGGGGAGGGCCCTTCGGCAGAAAGTAAAACAACACCAATCGAAGTATCTTCTCTTGAATCCAATAATGCTTCGAACAGCTCGCCAACAGTTTTAGGCCTGAATGCATTGCGTACTTCCGGCCGGTTAAATGCTATACGTGCGACTCCGTCTGCCTTTTTATATGTAATGTCCTCGTATTCTTTTACAGTTTTCCAATTTACCTTTTCCATGTATTATTGATTTAATTATTAATCAAGTTATTCCAAAAGTATAAGTAATTACACTAGAGGTCCCCTTTATTTTTTCTTTCAAATGTATTGAAAAACTCAATATACTTAATTAGTAAAAAATGATATTTTCAAGAATAAATCATTGTTTTGAATAGGGAGGATTGATGGATCAGAAAGACATGGTATCTATCATCAGCTTTGTAAATGCAGTAGCGCCTAATTGCATGTAGTTTCTTTTGCTGTCAGTAAGATGCGCAATAAGTAGGTCGGTGCTTATGGGTTCGATTTTCCTTTGTTTGTTTTTTAAATCCAACG
>DAOVVI010000412.1 GCA_030637245.1 Cyclobacteriaceae bacterium | reverse complement strand
GGTAAGGTCCAATGTGTGAGATGTTCTTTCACCTATGACCTACTCACATATGGTAAAGCAAGACGCCGATTGGGTACATGCTGTTGTGGAGGAATTATATAAACAAACTCAGGAAAACATTTTACCCAGTATCCAGGTAAAAGAAGCTTATCTGACCGATTCACTGAGCAGTCATGAGTTTGAATTAAACCTGGAATCTGCCTTGATGGCGCCATCAAAAGGTGTGGTCTTTTGGTCCTGGGAGCATCTTGACCAGGATCCATGGAAAAAGGAGGTCATCAGGAAAAAAGTGTTATAATGGTTTAGTTAGTTTCTCTAAGAAAACACCTCATAATTAAAAATGTTTCTTATTGAGATGAGTTTTTATCTCATTCTATCCCGATTTATCTTAACACCCTGAAGGGCAATCCGCCCGCCAACGAGCAGGGAAGATTGCATCGCCTTCGGAAATCCCATGACGACCTAAGGAAGTCAAAAGTGGCGTCATGATTTTACGACACAGGTACGCAAATTGGCGATGAGCCAAAAGGCATGCAAATTGGCTTAAATTCAGTAAATTAGTGATGTCATATTTATTTAAGGTAGTGATATGAAAGGCGTTATGTACAGGTCTGTTCTATTATAAATAATTCATGAAAAAATCCGACGTTTAGAGCCGAAAATCAGAAGAATGACATTGTCCTTTTTGCCCCGTCCTTCAGGGCGTGGATAATAAATTCATTACATCTGGCTTCAGCCATTAAAAGAATGTCTGCAAAAAAAATGAATGGATTAAACTGCTATTCGATTAGTGCGTTTTTTTACCGCGCTAGAACGCCGAGCAAAAAGAGAAAGCTTTGCGTCTAAGCGGCTTGGAATACGTCAGGCAGACTCAGTACAGGATTAAGATTTGGATTAAATTGTTCAACTATAAGATTGATAAATATAATGGCAAAAAGTAGAGTTAGAAAAAAAAAGAGAAAAAATCAGACAAGGACTAGTGCAACAAAAGTTTCAAGAAAGAAAGAGTTGAATATCAAAGATGAAATAAAATATATTATCCGGTGCGCCCAAAATTTTGAAACTAAAATTGTGTCTATTAAAGAATTGATTCTTTTTTGTACAGAAACAGGAGATGCATGGCTATTAGATGCCGATGAAAATTGTGCACTAAACCTTGTAAAGGAAGGAGAAGAGCAAGAGTTTACGGTATTTGACACGCCCTCACAATTTGGGATAGATTGGAAATACAACTATATAATTGAAAATGAAAAATTCATATTTATTGATAAAACAGGTATTGCCAGAACGATCATTGGTTATCCGACTGAAGGGATAACGGAAATGATAAATAAAAGTAACTACCTGAATAATCCGAATTGATTCAAAATGAGAGACCGATAAGAAATCACCCGACGTTTCCGTAATAAATTTGCACTGCTCAAAAAAATTTTATAAAAAACCATAATTATTACTCCTAAAAGTTAGCTTTGAGTAATTGGAAAAATTAATTTCAAGCTTTCAATTTACCTTCAATAGAAATACACAAATTCCATGGAAGTTAGGGACATAGCAGAAGCTACACAAAGTGAATTATCAAAAAATCTGGATAAACAAGAGCTTGCCATAGGTAAAATTATTTACTACAACGGCAATTGTCAGGTGCTTTCTCAATCTGGCAATAAGTTTGAATTTATGGTCAATGACCTCTCATTGGACGAGGCCCAAACATATGTACTTGAGTTCGAGGAGGATCACCTTATCATTCCTTCGAATAAAAAGAAAGATAGGGAATGGAACAGATATTCTTACTGTTGCCTGCTTCAACTCATCAATGAATTGCATCTGCTCGATCCAAGAGAACACATTGAACATAAAAAATATTCGCGCCAGGGAATGATCAACAGAGTGCTCAACGAGCGAATTCAAAAGGCTGAAAAAGCCGAATATCGCATTTCCTGGGCAGATAATATACATGGAGATCACATCCTGACAAATGAAAATGGCGTAAAGTACACGATTTTTTTGAGAGATTTCGAGAATGAAACCGGATATAGCGACAGCGCGGATTCCCAACTAAACAAACTGGGGACCACAAAGCACATAATGCATGCCTTCAGAAAAATCAATGAAAATAAAAGTTTGTTCAAAAGGTTGAAAAAATCATTTCCTTTTATTGAAGTTTTTTGCGATCCCCTCAATGAATATAAGATAACCTGGTGCTTTCCCGGGGAAATGAAAATTGATGAACAATTACTTATTTCCAGGTATTTCAAAAATAAACAGTTTATTGAGGATGAAGAAATTGAAGCTTTTTTAGGGTTTATTGAAGAAGCGGAAGATTATGATTCAATAGTGATCAGGCCGGAAGTAAAAGAAAAAACGGAAAGAGTCTTTGAAAATGAACTTCTCCGGCAATTATCCGAATCATATAAACCTGACTATTCCAACATAAAAGCTACACTTTTTGACTATCAGAAAGAAGGGATCGAATTTGTACTGTTCAGAAAAGCGGCAATTATTGCTGATGAAATGGGTCTGGGTAAAACCATGCAGGCAATTTCTGCAGCTATCCAAAAGAAAAAGATCTTTGGATTTAATAAGACATTAATTGTCTGTCCGGCTTCAATAAAATCTCAATGGAAATCTGAAATAGAAAAATTCAGTGAGGAAAAGGCAATTATTGTTGAGGGAACTCCCTACGAAAGGGAAGAAATTTACAAAAATACAGAACACTTTTTTTTCATATTAAATTATGAAACTATACTCAGGGATTCGAGGGCAATAAATAAAGCCGGATTTGATTTCCTGATATTGGATGAAGCCCAACGTGTTAAGAATTTCGAAACCAAAACTGCCGCCTCCGTAAAAAGGTTGAATACGAAGCATGTGCTTGTAATCACAGGTACGCCGATCGAAAATAAATTGATTGATATTTACTCGATAATGAGTATTTTGGATCCGCATTTCTTTGGTCCACTGTGGGAGTTTTCCTACCAGCATTGTCTTTTCGATCCTGAAAAACAAAACAAAATCAACGGATATTACGACCTTCAGAAGTTGAATAAAAAATTGGAGGGCGTATTGATCCGTCGGGAAAAGCGAAAGGTTTTGGATCAGCTACCCAACCTGATGCAGATCAATATTCCTGTAAACCTGTCACCCCTCCAGACTGAATACCACACTTCTTAT
>DAOVVI010000027.1 GCA_030637245.1 Cyclobacteriaceae bacterium | reverse complement strand
TGTTGTGGATCACGGTGAAAAAATATTTTCTAAAAGATTATATCGGGATAACAATCGAAAGTTGCTGGCCGGTGTGTTATCCGGAATAGCATTTTATTTCAACCTCGATCCGCTTTGGATCCGGTTACTTTACGTGTTGTTGTTCTTGGGCGTCTCGATTTTACCTTCGATCGCCGCGTTTTTATTCATTGCTTACATCGTTATGTGGATAGTAATACCTGCTTCTGACGAATTGAAAGAGGAGAAAAAGATCAAAAAGATGTATCGTGATCCGGATGGGAAAGTTCTTGGTGGTGTTGCAAGTGGGATTGCTGCATATTTTGGGGTCGATGTTGTAATTATTCGATTATTATTCTTCGTAACTATTTTTGTCGCCTTTACCGGACTCATTTTATATATCATACTTTGGATAATTCTACCGGAAGCAAAAACGCTGACGGACAAAATGGAAATGCAAGGTCAGCCGGTTACACTTAGCAATATTGAATCCAACATCAAGAAAAGTTTGAATGTAACAGAAGGTGATGAAAATATTGTTGTTAAAATATTGTTGTTCCCATTTCGATTGATTGCGGCATTATTCGAATTTCTTTCAAGAGCTCTGGGCCCGTTTATGTCCTTCCTCGTTGAAGCTTTAAGGGTTGTATTTGGTGTATTGGTGGCCATAATAGGAATAAGCGGTGTATTGGCCGTGCTGATTGCTGCCGGAGTACTGATCGGATTAATTGCAGGGGGTGATTTAAATATCATGTATCCTTTACCATTAGAAATAATTAAAAATGATCTGGCATTAATTCCCGGAATCGCTTTGGTCATGGCATTAATTATACCTTTCTTTTATCTGACAATACTTGGATTTATGATATTAATGAAGAAACAGGTATTAAACTCAAAAGCAGGTTGGTCATTATTAGCAATTTGGCTGGTAAGCATTATCATATTGAGTTTTACCATCCCTCCTTATATCCGGAATTTCCAGGAAAATGGAAGATTTACCTCCGTCAACAGATACAATCTCAATGGAAAAACTGCCGTTTTTAATTTCAATGATATAGGTGAAGATGAATTTGATTTGGTTTCGTTAAGGATCAGAAGCCATGAAGATACGGTAATAAAGTTCGAACAGGAATTTCGTGCTTCCGGTCCGACTAGAAAGGAAGCTGTCGATAATGCTAAAAAGATAAAATACGGTTTCAATGTGAGAGATTCTATTTTCACATTTGATTCGAGTTTGGAATTTACGGAAAATACAGGATTCAGAAAACAACATGTGGACATGAGCTTGTATCTACCACTGGTGCAAAAATTTATTCTGGATGAAAATATGAAATACATTATTGGTAGTTTCATGTATAAGGAAGGATTTAGCAACAATCAAATGGTGGGAAATATATGGCAATTCAATAAAGAAGGCTTGAAATGTATAACGTGCCCTGAAGTAGAAAATAGTGAAGAAAATGATAAAGTTAAGTGGGATATTTCCGGGTATAAAAGGGATTATGAAATTGATAATTTCGCTGAAATAGAAATTAACAGTGCGCTCCAGGTAAATATAAAAAGAGGGAATGAATACAGCTTTCTCATTAATGGAAGAAAAAGTGATGTGGATGAGGTGGTAGTTGATAAAACCGGAAATGTACTTTCCGTGGATTTCAAAGGTGATGTTATAAAGCTGAACAGGCAACGCCGGGAGATCAATATTTATATTGTGACGCCAAAACTTACCGCTGTTCAATTTGGTAGCGCCAGTAAAGTATATGTTTCCGGATTTAAAGAAGATTTCATGGACATTACCCTAAATGGTGCAGCATTTGCCGACATTGAAGTTGACGTTAATTCACTTAATGCAAAAATTGAAGGCGCTTCAAAGCTACAGCTTAATGGAACCGGTAACAGACTCAAGGCCACAGTTTCAGGCGCTTCGACCTTAAATGCTTATGACTTCAAAGTAAATGAAACTGAAGTTGAAACACATAGTGCATCCAGCGCAAGAGTATATGCGAGCGACCATTTGGTCATCAAGACGCATGGAGCAAGCAACGTCACCTACAAAGGCAATGCAGATGTCGAAATCGAAAAAGGAGGAAGCAGTTCAGTAAGAAAGGAATAGGCATTTCGATCAAAATCCAAGGACTTGTGAAAGTGTCAATTTCTCATACAAAATTGACACTTTCCTTTTTTAAATACTTTTTAGCATTTGATGATGATTTGTTACCGAAGCTTTAAATCGCCTAAATTGCGGAAGACAATTGATTTAAAATTATGATCCTTTATAATATTACATTCAACATAGAACCGGAAATCCAAAATGATTGGCTTGCATGGATAAAAAATGAGTATTTTCCTTTTGCCCTGGATACAGGCTTATTTTTGGATGTAAAAATGTATCGGCTACTTAACGAAACTGAAAACCAGGGATTAACCTATTCTGTTCAATTTTTTTCTGATTCCCTGGAAAAGGTAAATACATACCTGGAAAATTACGCTCCTGAAATTGTAGAAAGACACAATGAAGCTTTTAAGTATAAGCACGTTTCCTTCATGACAATTCTTGAATCAATTGACTAGAAATTGGTTCCTTATTCTTTGGGATTAATCATAAACTTCAGCTAATACGATCAAAACCAGTATAACTTCGAAGAATTTTAGGGATTGCAATCCCTTTTTCACTCTGGTTATTTTCCAGTAGTGCAGCAACAATCCTTGGCAGTGCCAGGGCGCTTCCATTCAGGGTGTGGAGCAAGGTAGTCTTTTTGCCATCTTTTTTATATCTGAGCTTTAACCTATTCGCCTGGTAAGCTTCAAAATTACTCACTGAACTTACCTCCAGCCATTTTTTTTGAGCAGCAGAATACACTTCCATATCATAGGTCATGGCTGAAGTAAACCCTAAATCGCCTCCACACAATAAAAGTTTTCTAAATGGCAATTCAAGCTTCTCCAGCAATCCCTCAATATAGGTGCACATGTTATCGAGCGCTTTATATGAATCTTCCGGCTTGGTAATTTGAACAATTTCCACTTTATCAAATTGGTGTAGTCTATTTAATCCGCGCACATGAGCGCCCCATGAACCTGCTTCTTTTCTGAAACATAGAGAATAACCTACATTTCGTATAGGAAGATCAACTTCTTTTAAAATGACATCCCGATAAATATTTGTAATTGGAACTTCGCCTGTAGGTATGAGGAATAAATCACTGTCAACAATACCATACATCTGCCCTTCTTTATCGGGAAGTTGCCCGGTTCCATAACCTGAATCAGAATTTATCACTACCGGTGGTTGTATTTCTTCAAATCCTTCTTTTGCAGCTTCATCGAGGAAAAAACTAATTAATGCTCTCTGTAGTTTAGCGCCTTTACCCTTATAAACCGGAAATCCTGCCCCGGATATTTTATTGCCAAGGCTAAAATCTATGATATCGTATTTTTCTATCAGCTCCCAGTGTGGTTGTGCATCATTTGATAATATTGGTATTTCGCCTTTTTCTAATATGACTTCGTTATCTTCAGCAGAGTTTCCTACAGGAACACGTTCATGGGCTCTGTTTGGCAAATTATATAAGGCCTGCATGAGTTGTTCTTCCGATGATTTCAATTGTTCCTGAAGAAGTTTACTCTTAGATTTCATTTCACCGGTTTGGACCTTTGCTTTTTCAGCGCCTTCCCTATCACCTGTTTGCATCAAAGCACCGATTTGTTTTGAAATATTTTTTAACTCGTTTAAAATCGCATCCAATTCTGCCTGAGTATTTCGTCGATTTTCATCCAGTTTTAGAAGGTGATCAATTTGCTGTGATGCGTTTTCTACACGCTTCTTTTCCAATCCTTTTACGACTTTCCCTAAATCTTCCTTTATATCAGCAATTCTTAACATTTCTAGAAATTTTCAGCAAATGTAGCTGTTTTTAGACAATGATAACGCACTTTTTATCGAATAACGGCAAATAGAAATCGAAATTTACCTGAAAACTTGACTATTAAATTAGGGTATTCTATTTTTGCATAAATAATACTTCAAAAGATTTTTTCTTTTAGAAAGATCCTATAAGAATTTCTTTTTCTTCTAGATAAATCATATTAATCAATTACTATTAATCCAAAACTTTAAGGAGGAGTCTCTCCGCAAAAGTCATTATTAAATTAAATGTACACTATTCAAGATTTAAATGTGCGATTGCTTTCAGAGTTGAAAGAAATTGCCAAAGAGTTAGGGCTTGAGAATTATAAAAAACTTCCCAAAAAAGAATTGATCTATAAAATTCTTGACTTTCAAGCTTCCAACCCAATCGAAGTTAAACCAGAAGCTAAACCAAAGGAAAGCGCTTCTGAGAAAAAAAATCCAAAAGCTGAAGTTGCTAAGAAAACTGAAGCCCCTAAAGCTGAAGCTCCAAAAGAGGAGAAAAAGAAGAAACTTAGCTTTAAAAGAGAAAATGTAAAAAAGTCAGACACAAAAGAAGCTGACAAATCAAGCGATGAAATGAGCGCTGAAGATTTATTGAAATCAATTTCTTTAGATTTTGATCCTTCGTTGGTTTCCTTCAATACCGATACTCCAAAATCTAAAAAGGATGAAGAAACAAAAAAGGAAGAATCAAAAGACAACAGATTTGATCAGAAAAAGCCAAAAAGACCTAATTTAAAAGAATTTGATGGCGCAATTGAAAATGAAGGTGTATTGGAAATCATGCAGGATGGTTATGGATTCCTTAGATCATCAGATTATAATTACTTAGCCAGCCCGGATGATATTTATGTATCTCCATCACAAATTAAATTATTTGGTTTAAAGACGGGGGATACCGTAAAAGGTCAGATTAGACCACCAAAGGATGGTGAAAAATATTTTGCTTTACTTAGGGTTGGATCGGTGAACGGAAAGACAACCGAAGAAATAAGAGATAGAGTTCCTTTTGAATACCTGACCCCACTTTTTCCTGATGAAAAACTTAACTTAAGTGGAGCGCCAAGCAATTATTCTACAAGAGTTATTGATATGTTCTCTCCAATTGGCAAGGGGCAAAGGGGTATGATCGTTGCCCAGCCAAAAACAGGTAAAACTGTCTTATTACAAAATATTGCCAATGCTATAGCAGAAAATCATCCTGAAGTCTATTTGATGATATTACTCATCGATGAAAGGCCGGAAGAAGTGACTGACATGGCCAGAAGCGTAAAGGCCGAGGTTATATCTTCTACCTTTGACGAACAAGCTGAACGTCATGTGAAAGTAGCTAATATCATATTGGAGAAAGCTAAAAGAATGGTAGAATGCGGCCATGACGTCGTAATCTTATTGGATTCCATCACCAGGTTAGCGAGAGCGCATAATACGGTCGTTCCGTCTTCAGGCAAAATTTTGTCCGGTGGTGTTGACGCTAATGCCCTTCATAAACCTAAAAGATTTTTTGGAGCGGCAAGAAATGTTGAAAATGGTGGTTCATTGACTATAATTGCAACTGCGCTGATTGAAACAGGATCTAAAATGGATGAAGTTATCTTTGAGGAATTCAAAGGTACAGGTAACATGGAACTTCAACTTGACAGAAAATTATCTAACAAGCGTGTTTATCCAGCAATCGATGTTCCTGCCTCTGGTACAAGAAGAGAAGAATTGCTTCTTGATCAGGAATTTCTGCAAAGAATATGGATATTGAGAAAATTCATGTCTGACATGAACTCTGTTGAAGCGATGGAATTTTTATTGAATAGAATGAAAGGGACAAGAAGTAATGAAGAATTCCTTGTTTCAATGAATGGATAAAATCCCTAAAGTTTTTTTCAATAAAATTGGTGACAGTTGATGGTTAATTCATTTCGATCAACATTTACAATCCTTCGTACATATAATATAATGTACTGAGTCAAAATAACTTTAGGTACTTTAAACTTTAGTGCACATTAAGTACTGAGTAGTTGCTAATTTAAATATTAAGTACTCTATTTGAGTACTCTATATACCAATTGCCACATCTCGGAATTGGTCAAAGTCCTCAATTCTTTGGTTTTTTCACTGATTTGATCAATGTCTTTATCAGGGTGGACTTTTTCAAAATATTCCAAATAATTCACTTCTTCCATCTGATCCAAGCTAATATAGCCATCGGCAGATAAATACTGATGACCTTCCGTTTCTCCTGACCATTTTGCCCATAAACTCCAAGCTGTTCTTGTATTATTACGGATAGCTTCCTCATACATAGGTTTGTATATTTCTTCATTCAGGGCTACATATTCTTTGCTCGCTCTGGGCTTCACTCTTATCTCATTGATCACATAAATCTTTCCCAAAGAATCGAGATGGCGGCTGCTGCAAGCTATTTCTTGTTGAAAAATACTGGAAGAAAGCACCTTTCTTGAAATATCCTTTCGTTTAATAAAGGCATCCCATTCATCCTCAGTTTTTTCGGGATAGGCAAGCTTATATATGTGATCAGGAATGGCTTTATTTAATTTTGAAAATGAATCATAAAAGGAAACTGTCACGAAATTGTATGGATCTTCATCAGTTTTGAACATAACCTTAAAAACTGACCGGCCAATGATTGCATCTTCAGTTAATCTCACCTCATGTATTTTCTGCCATAATTTTTCAACTTCAAGATATTCAGTCTGATCATCAACTTTCATATAATCCAATACGCCAATTATATTTTGTCCAGTGACAGTAATGTTGATGAATAAAAGGAGCGCCAAGACAGTAATGTTGATGAATAAAAGGAGCGCCAAAATTATGGTTGATTTTTTCATTCTGCGAGAAATACATTTATCAGATTGATAATAAATGTATAAAATTATACTAATAAACCCTATTTTTAGTCGCATTTTGCTGGTTTCGACTACTTTCAGAAGATGACCTTATAATTATTACAAAAAGGTTTTACTGTAATTTTAATGGAAATGCGTGAATGCCATAATGATTTAATGCTATAATATTTTTTACATTACCGGCCAACCGGCAGGTTTTGGTTACCTGCCTGTCCGGTTGGCTGTTTTCAATTGCTTCCACCAGAAGTCTTTCCATCTTCCTAGCTCAATCATTTCAATAAACATTTCTTTTCCCGGCATATCTCTCTTTTTATTATCTCATTATTCAATTAACCATTAAATTCGTGGTAGAACCAACAAAAAAATAAAATTAATAGTATAGATGTTTTAAAGGTCACGTGCACATTTGGATTGTCCTGATACATTTTGTTGAACAAATTATCAGTGATCCCCTTTAGTATTCCTTTGTTTTACAAGGCATTAAATATGGTTTTGGGCACCTGACTTATAAATTCAAAAGGTCAAAATATAGTTAAAGCAACTGTGAATGCTGCTTCAATAAAATTTTTTATATCTACCGAAAATTAAGACATTCACCTAACCTGGACGAGCCAGAATCAAATTAAGATTGACAAGAGATTAAGAAAAAGATTGATAGAGATTGATAAAAATCCTCTCAATCCATTCAATCTTTCACCATTTAAACTTATCAGCCAATTATTAATCTTTTGCTAAAAAAATACGAATATCAGAAGTAAGATACTTATTAAGTCCATTGAAATACCGGCAACAATTCATTAATTTAAATATATTGTAATAAAATTGTTTTAAGATATGATCAGGATACTGCAAGTTTTCACCTTTATTATTTTATTGACTTCCTCAATTGTCCAGGCTTCTGAAAAAGCAAATAAATATGATGACATCATTAATAACTCCATATTAAAGGAAGGCTTTTTCAATTTTTATTGGAATGAATCCAAAGGCAAAATATTCCTGGAAATCCATGAATGGAATAAGGAATTTTTATATGTCAGTTTTTTAGCGTCAGGTGTGGGATCAAATGATATCGGTCTTGATCGGGGACAACTTGGAGGAACAAAGATTGTTCGATTTGAGCGATATGGCCCGAAGGTACTTTTAATCCAATCAAATTACGATTACAGGGCCGAAAGTAAAAATTCCGATGAACGGAAATCGGTTGAGGAAGCTTTCGCACAATCCGTTTTGGGAGGATTTTCTGTGGCTGGGGAAAAAGAAGAGAACGTATTAATTGATATTTCTGATTTTCTTGTTAGAGATGCGCACAATGTGATCGGAGCTCTAAAGCGAAGTGGTCAGGGGAGTTACAGTTTGGATAAATCGCGATCGGTAATTTACCATGAAAACACTAAAAATTTCGAACTGAATTCTGAGTTTGAAGCTTTGTTGACCTTTCAGGGCGATCCTTCCGGTTTATATGTCAGACAAGTAACGCCAACCCCAAATTCGGTCACGGTTCGTCTGCGTCAATCATTTATAGAACTTCCGGACGACAATTATAAAAAAAGAGAGTTTGATCCAAGGGCTGGTTTTTCTGCAATTCATTACATGGATTATGCTACGTCAATTGAGCAGGATATTAATAAGAGATTTATTTCCAGGCATCGGCTTCAAAAGAAGAATCCGAACAAATTATTAAGCGAACCTGTAGAACCCATAGTGTATTACGTAGATCGGGGAGCCCCTGAGCCGATCAGATCAGCACTAATAGAAGGCGCAAGCTGGTGGAATGAGGCCTTTGAAGCTGCTGGATTTAGAAATGCCTTCCGGGTCAAAGAGCTTCCGGAAGGCGCAGATCCTTTAGACATAAGATACAATGTTATTCAATGGGTTCACCGATCTACCAGAGGCTGGTCGTATGGTGCATCAGTACGCGATCCAAGAACAGGCGAGATCATCAAAGGTCATGTCAGCCTGGGTTCATTACGGGTTCGTCAGGATTTTCTTATAGCTCAGGGATTGTTAGCTCCATATGAACAGGGAAAGCCAGTTTCAAATAAAATGACAGAAATGGCCCTTGCCAGGCTTAGGCAATTATCAGCGCACGAAGTGGGTCATACCATTGGTCTGGCACATAATTATATTGCCAGTACATACGATCGCGGTTCTGTCATGGATTACCCTCATCCGCTGATCAAGCTGGATTCAGATGGAAATATTGACCTTTCTGATGCTTATGATGTTGGAATAGCCGAATGGGATAAAGTGGCCATTAGATATGGATATTCGGAATTTGCAAAAGACCTGGACGAAAAAACTGAATTGAATAACATATTAATGGATGGTATAGAAAAAGGGATTGTTTTTTTATCTGACCAGGATGCCAGACCTCATGGCAGCGCTCACCCCAAAGCGCATTTATGGGACAATGGAATTGATGCAGCCGATGAACTATTAAGGATTTTGAAGATTCGAAAGAAGGCTTTATCAGATTTCTCAGAAAATAATATTCCTGTCGGAGATCCTATGGCAAAATTGGAGGAGGTTTTGGTACCGGTTTATTTTTTACACAGGTACCAAACAGAGGCTGCTGTGAAGGTAATTGGTGGATTGGAATATAATTATGCAATTCGTGGAGACGGAAATTATACTACAAAACTGGTAGAACCGAAAGTACAAATGAAAGCCCTGGAGGCTGTTTTAGAAACCATTAATCCAAAACAATTGGCCCTTGATGAGTCTATTATTCAATTAATTCCTCCAAAACCACTGGGATATTGGCGGGGAAGGGAAAACGTCAAAACCCATACAGGATTAACTTTCGATCCACTTGCAGCAGCGGAAACCTCAGCGAAAATCACGATTGAATTGTTGCTCAATCCTCAGCGATGTGCCAGGTTGGTTGAGCTCAATGTACGTGAAAACGCCCAGCCATCACTGGATAAAATCCTGGAGCACATTAATTTCCATATTCAAAATTCAGCAGTTGATTCAGATTTGGAAAAGGAGATTCAATTCATTATAGGAAATTTATTTGTAGATGAGTTGATCCATCTTTCAAAAAACGAATATGCTTCATCCTTAGTCAGGGCGACTACAAGAGGTTTCATATCGGATAAAATCAATCTTTCGAATGAGGATTATAAAGACAAATATCTTATATCTAAATTGGAAAAATTGCTTAAAGAACCAATTGTAATTCAACCATCAAAATCACTCATGCCTCCCGATGGTTCGCCTATCGGAGGCGGTGAAAACTCGCTCAAGCTCCATGAAGGTAAATGTGCTGGCTTTCATTAGATTATAATG
>DAOVVI010000377.1 GCA_030637245.1 Cyclobacteriaceae bacterium | reverse complement strand
CCAATAAAAATGAGCCTTTCGTCCCTGCCAATGTGGTTGAATCATATTTGGTGGCAATAATTAAGTCTGCCTGGCTGAAGGAAATAATTGCCCCTTCCTTTTCAGGTAAATCAGTTTCCAAAGCTGATTTATCGAATGTCAATACAGCATTATCATCATTTCCTTTTTCATCAACGGTAAGCCAGTCTGCAGAATCATCTTCTTCACCTGAATTATCAGAATCGCCCCACCCCTCGTCAGTATCATCGCCCCAGGAATCTTTACTGTCGCCCCAACCATCGTCAGCGTTATCTTCCCAGCCATCGTCTCCCGTTTCCTCCTCAACTTCATCAGCATTTTCAATAAGGATATCTTCATAAGATATCGATTCTGCTGTTTCTAAAAATTCAAAATCATAATCTGCATTAAATGCATATAAGCTGTTATAATTAGTGAAATGCAAGGCTTCATGCTCAAAAAATGTCCTCAAATTTACAAGCTCTCGATAGAAATTTCTTGGTTTACTTTTATCAAGAGATTGAGAAAGCATACTAAGAAAATTATCCATTTTTATCCCGGAAAGTCCTCCAAGATTTACACCGGAAGTCAACGCTCCAAAAAAGTCTCGCTGATATGGAATTGCAGCATATTTTCTATTCTGTAATCTTACAGCAATATCCATGATCTGTGATTGCTGCTGAGTAGAAAATGAGCCGGGCCAAAGGGCATTAAAGTCCTGACCGATGCCTGTAGCCTCCCTGTTATTTGTGTGTTCTAAAAAAGCCACAATCTGTGAACCAAATGATTCTACAGAATCATTTAGTGTTACATGCTGACCTATAGCCACATTTGTAACTAATATCAATGTGATAAGATTGAAGACTCTTTTCATGCGTTTATGAGAAAACACGCTGTATTTTGAAAAGTTGACAATTTAGCAATTAATGTACAACTACTTTATTTCAGAATATGATAAATATCAACCGGATAAGTTTTCAGACATAATAACGCAAAATTGAAAGGCGTGATTATATTTTTGAATGACTCAAACGCATCATTGCCCAATTATTTCGGGTTTTCGTATGCTCAGAAATTAGTTGGTTTTGGGCTGCTTTTTCCTTCAAATCATCAATATCGTCAAAATAAAAGCCACTCAACAACAGAATTCCGGTTTCGTTGAGGATGTTTGAATAAACAGGTAAATCATTAAGCAATACATTTTTATTGATATTAGCATATATGATATCGTAGCTCCCTGGCAATGTAAGTTTATTTATGGTTCCTTGTAAAATTTCAAAATTTTCAACCTGGTTCAAGTTGAAATTTTCCATACTATTCTCAATACACCAGTTATCAACATCAGTTGCTGTGATGGATTTTGCGCCTAATTTATACCCCATTATTGCCAGTACTCCGGTTCCTGTACCGACATCCAAAATGTGTTTGTTTTCATGATCTATATTCAATTGCTCTGAGACAATTAGTTGAGTGGTTTCATGATGGCCGGTACCAAATGACATCTTGGGATTAATGATGATGTCATATTCGTAATTTGGTTGAGGATTATGAAATGTTGCCCTGATCTGAACTTTATCATCAACAAAAACAGGATCAAAGTTTTTTTCCCACTTCTCATTCCAGTTGATGTCTTTCAGCTTTTCAACTTTAATTTCATGGGATAATCCATACCTTTCTAATATGGAAAATAGTTTCTTTTCGTCATATAGTTCCTCTTTAACAAAAGCCTCAAGCTCTTCATCCATTTCCTGAAATGAATCATAACTCATCTGGCCCAGCTCAGCTATCAGAATGTCATGAATTTTGGAATTACAGGGAATGGTAATTTTTAAATTCCGGCTCATTATTAGTTGTTACAACCCGCAAAGGATTCTATATCTATGAAGTAAACAGAGAAATCTGCCAGTCCTTTTTTAGGTTCAAAATAAATCGTGAAATCAGCAAAGGCTTTTGTGTCTGTAAAATGCCACAATCCCTCCCGGTCTGCATAAACACGACTTTCCACTTCAAAAATCTTGACGTCACAAAATGCTTCTGAATCTTCTTCATAAACTCTGAAGCCAGCAAGTTTTGGATTCTTTTCGATGTAAACAGACCCAAATAATTTACAAAAATCTATCTGGGCTGAAAAAACAGAAGGAGAATTGCCAATGATTACTAAAACCACAATCAGAACAATTCTCCTTGAAAACTTAACTACCATATATTGTTAGTATGACTTACCAATATCAACGAAATCTCTCGATTTCAAGGAAGCGCCACCAATCAGGCCTCCGTCAATATCCTTTTGTGCAAATAAGTCATTTGCATTTTTAGGATTACAACTGCCTCCGTAAAGGATGGAAATACCTTCTGCAACTTCTGCGCCATATTTTCCTGCAAGGTGAGCTCTCAGTTTTTCGTGCATCTCCTGTGCCTGTTCTTTTGAGGCAGTCACTCCTGTTCCAATCGCCCAGATGGGTTCATATGCAATCACCAATTTCTTGAAATCGTCATCAGACAAATGGAATAAACTTTCAGTAAGCTGATTGGTAACGAAATCGAAATGCTCTTCTTTTTCCCTGATTTCCAATGTCTCTCCGCAGCAGAAGATTGGAGTTAGACCGGCCTCCAGTACAGTATTTACTTTCTTTGCTAAAAATTCATTTGATTCACTAAAATACTCCCTTCTTTCGCTGTGTCCTAAGATCACATACTCTACGCCAACTGATTTAAGCATACCAACTGAAATTTCACCGGTATAGGCCCCTTTACGGTTATCATTGCAATTTTGTGCACCTAAACTTACTTTTTCGGCATTGCCTATAATTTTAGAAACATTGCTCAAATGAATGAATGGTGTACACAAGATCATTTTCACGTCATCAGTCAATTCATCAGCAACCATATTCACGATTTCAGAAGCAAGGGCAACGCCTTCATCGATGGTATTGTTCATCTTCCAGTTTCCCGCAACAATTTTATTTCTCATTTTTTAAGTTTTAAGTAATTAATATTCAACACCAAAATTACTCAATTTGACTTTAGCTCCATATAGGGAAATGTCATTATTACTTTAATCATGACAAAAATCATGTTCAAATGTCATGATGGAGTGGATTATACAGATATTCTACTTTTCCCGATGCACGGTATCCAGCGAGAACGGCGGCAAACAAATCGACCAATACACAGCCGGATAATCATATGGATTGGAATATTGAACCTTGGCACCTTTCTTCACCAAGATACTTTGCCCTGCTTCAATTAAGACCTTTTCGCCATCTATATTGACTAGCTTTTTCCCTTTTACCATTAAGGTAAATTCATCAAACTCAGGTACCTGAAAAGGCTCTTTCCATCTTGGTGGTACCTCCATCCTGGCAATGCTGCATTTGTCATATTTGTTGCTCGCATTGCCAAAATGCTCTTCGATCAATTTCATGTCGATGGT
>DAOVVI010000050.1 GCA_030637245.1 Cyclobacteriaceae bacterium | reverse complement strand
CCAGATGAGAGTGATTATCAAGCGTTTTTATAAGACCGCTAATGATAATTGAAATAATGATGGAATTGACAGAAATAAGTATATTGGCCTTATTGTCTGCCATAGCACTTAATTGAAGATGATTTCTCGAGGTTAAGCGAAACATTGTTTCTATTCCCCGGTCAGGTCTTCCCTCTACTTTTTTCAGTTTCTTTTTTAATTCTTTTATTTTATCAGGATCAAGATGAAGATCTTTACTTATTACTTCATCCTGTAACCGGCCAAGTTTTTTAAGCATTTTAGATTGTGTCTCTATGCTTTTTTCCACTTTAGGGCTCAATACAGTTTTTCCATATTCTGTATAATATTGATGAGATTTCAGGAATTCGAGGTTACTCTCATACCATTCAGAGTCAATTAATTTAGTGCCTTTCGCTTGTTCCAACTCACTTTTCAGGAGAAGCAATTTATCAAAATACGACTTTTTTGAAAGGTGAATAAAGTCTGCATCATTCAAGACACGTTCGGTCAATGTTTTGGGTTTTTGGTCGATTTTAGTTGAGATAATACATGAAATAACCTTCTCGGTTCTTTCTGCAGGGAAATTGTTTTGCTCTAAAAATTCTTGCGCAATCTCAATACTTTTTTCTTCATGATTATCATAGTTGAATTTAAATCCTGTGTCATGGAACCAGGCTGAAAGCATCAGGATTTCCTTTTCCTCTTCAGTGAGGTTGGCATAATTCCCTATTTTATCTGCTGCTTTAACAACCTCCCAGGTGTGGTTCAGGTTATGATACACCATTGTTTCGGGAAGCGTAAGAAGAATGTCAGTAACAGCCTTTTCTGCCTTTTCTATAATATTTGGAGTAGCTTCCATTTAAGTCTTGGTATTAAAATAAAATTGAATATAAAAATAATTTACGAGTCATATACAAATTAACAAATTAAAAGAAAAAGCCCAATCGAAGGTATACCGCATCTTCATCAAGTGTAGATCTGGAATAGTCAAGGCCGAAGGAAATTTTATTTAATGGAGCTATCCAAATTCCACCCCCATATGCCCGATGCATTTTTGTTGAGGAGTCATCTTTAACCCAAACCCTGCCAAAATCATGAAAAAGCACCAAACCAAATGTAATTGGGATTAATGGATTTCGGATGTTAAAGAGTTTTATTCGTAGATCGGTATTTTGATAGAATGAGTGCTGACCGTAAAATCTGAATTTTCTTACTCCCCGAAATGTATTGGAACCACCACTTTTGGCTGCATGATAAAATTCAAATTCTCCATTGGTATAAGAGCCACCGGCTCGCAAAGCAAGGGTAGTTTTAAGAAATCTACCAAAAGTGTAATAATATGAAATATCTGAACGTATTCGTTGATAATTTACATCTAACTCTTTGTCATCAATATCTTCAAGACCGATGATGAATATATTCCATTTTAGACCGTCTAAAGGAAAATATTGACTGTTTGTTTTATCGAAAGTATAAGAACCATAAAGAGCCAAATAATGACGTTGCACATCCAGAAGTTGGTATTCCAGTGAATTTGCATAGGTAATGATAAATCGATCTTGCTCGCTGTTCATGTTATTCAAATTCGATTTTATGTTTACCGATTGATACCCTCCTCCAACTAAAAAATGATGAAATTCATTTTCGGATTTTCGCTCCAATTCCGGGTAAAATATATACTGAATATATCTGGAACTGTAATACCTGGAATCAACCTCAAATTTCTCATGATCAAATTCAGTCTCATTTCCAAACCCATAAAAGTAATCAGTATAGCTGGGGGCAAAAATATTTGCATTGAGTATAAGATTCCATTTGCCGACTGCTTCAGTAAAAGTTCCTGAATAAGAAAAATCATACGAATTTGATCTGGGAGCTATATCTGCCTTTATAACATGTTTTGACTTGAATGGATCCTTTCTGAATCCGTGGCTTATTAACATTACTCCGGCTCCAATGAATATACCATCATCCGGATTATACCCAGGATATATGAAAGGTGTTGGCAGACCAAATTTAAATTGCTTGCGATTGTAATCATTGATCAAGGGATCTTTATCTGTTGTTAAATTCTTGATTTCTCCTGCGCTTTTGATGATTGTGTTTGATTTGTTGTCGTATAATATAGTCTGTTTCCCCATGCCGGATACACTGGATTGGTCATTTATAATATCATCACCTTTACCACCAATTATTCTTATTTTTATGCCTTTGGAAACATTTCCTGTGATATCAAATTTATCTTCCCCATTAAACCCATAAAGCCGGATTTCCTTCGTTTCCGAATGATAAAAAGTTCTTTCATACATTTTTCTTTTAATCTCTTCAGATTTGGACTTCAATAAGTAAACTGTCAGCTTGGTCTGTTCGTCATTTATCCTTTCGACTACAAAATGTTCTTTTTTGTCCGACCCCAAAATGTTTATATCAGTCGATAAAAATGAATAATAGGTGCCTGCATATTTCAGGAGATCATTGCGCCTGGCTTTTAGCTTTCTTATAATTTCTTCTCCCCTGATATCAAAAATCTCCGGTGGTAAATCTCTTATGGCCTTTTCGATTACGTCATCGGTAATACGATTTTGCAAGTCTTTTGCTTTTTCAATCCAGGCTTCTCTGTTTGGTTCATTGAGAAATGAACGGTCAAAAAACCTTCCATTATAGCTAAAGCCATTCACATCTCTGATTTCATCATGAAATCCCTGAAATTTGGCAACTCCCCAATTATGAGAGGCAATATTAAGCAGCCATCCATCTGACCAGAAAAAGGCCTGATCACGGTCTCTTGGAATTGGTCTGTAGTAGGTATTATCCTCATTGTCCTTAAACGAAGCCCAACGCCATTGATCATCGTGCCTATCCCAGTCACCAATCAATATATCAAATAGCCTTGATCTTAATACAAATTCCTGGTCAACATAATGGTCACCGTCTTTTCGGGTTTCTTTTAGTACCTCAAATGTGTTTACAATGTCTTTTGATCTTCCGAAGCTCTCAATATCCTCACGGTTTTTTGCAGGTCTTTCTTCGAATAAATACAATCCATTCGCATATGAATGCCTGTATATTCCAAGTCTTGGATCATCCGGCAAATAGAACAACTTTGGGTTGGTATGATATATCCCGGCTGCTTCTGCCATCGATGGTACCGCATATGCCCCGTAAGGATGAGCGGCAGAAATCTGATCAGTTACAATATCTTCAGCGACTGTATTTCTAAGTTCAGAAGGCACTGCATTCTCCGGATATTTTTCAATTGATCTTAACACATAATGCTTTTTATCTTTGTCCTCCAGTCTCAAAGAAATTGTTTGTTGCCCACCGCCTCTTTTCAGAATTTTTAATCCTCCCAATTCTTTTCCAATATCAAAATATGGAATGTTGTGTACCTCTGTTACCCATTCTTTTCGATAGTTGTTGCCCAGCATTCCGGCACGGTTGCCTTTTTTAGTGTACATATTCGAAGCAATAGTTGTGATGACCGAATCACTATAATCAATATTTTCCATAGGAATGATTTCATCTTTTGATTTTTTGGGCGAACCCCGGTACAAAAGTTTTTGATATAATAATTCTGTATGCCCATCTTTAAGGCCCCAGTATTCTAAAATACAGGCTCCATTATTTTTAAAAAGTATCCTCCCGTAGCCACGATTACCGGAAGCAAAATCTGCATTTTTCTGAGCTACTTCAACACCCTTTGAGTAAGATCCGCTGTTGAGTAAATGGATGTTTTCATCATGGTGATGTTCGAGTGTTTTTTCATGAGCAGATAGATATATGATATTTTCGTGGTTTTTCAGGATATCGTTCATCGTGTTGACAAAGATTTTATATTTTGGATTTGAAAGATCCTGAGCACCGCCAATCCATGACCTGTATAATACTTTCATACTTCCTAAAACTGGCAATGGAATAAAGTGTGATTTAGCGGGGAAATAGCCTGCATGAAGTCCATTTCCAGTGAGACTGTGATACCCTCCAACAATAATTTTCTTATTATAATTTCTTTTAATGGCGTCATCAAGATTTACATAAAAATCCAGGTTGCTTTCCACTTCGCAACCGTCCTCGATTTTTGGTTTTTCCCATTCATGAAATAACCATTGGGTATCAATGAGTAATAACACTAAATTTTCACCGATTTCAATTTCCTCGGGGCCCGGGCAGCCGAATGCCGGTCTGATAATATTTCCCTGATCCAGTTCTTCTTCGATTATTTCCTCCAAAATACGGACATTTTCCATACCTTTTCGGGTTCCATTTGCCCATTCATGAGGGCCCATTACTCCGTAATACTTTCCTTTTAATCCATTAAAGAAATCATATCTCCTTTTCAAGAGTGCTCTCTTTTCAACGGCTTTTCTTGATGAATCAGAATCGAGTGTTGAATATCTTAAACTATTGTTTCCCAATAATAAAAGAGTGGATTTATTGCCGGATACTTCCATCTGATCAGCTAATAGTTGTCCGATCTTCGATTCTTCAAGCCTTATTTCATCAGAACCTCCCAGGAAATAAATGGTATGGATTATATCATCGGCTTGAGATGAGGGTGTAGGGTTTTGTTGATTCAGGTAAAAATCTTTGTTAACAGCGCATGCACCAATAATCAGGCATAGAAGGATATAAAGAAAACTGGTTGGTTGTAAAGTTTTATACATCAATTATTTCTATTTTAACCTCCAATAATTTTTTTTGAAAAAATCCATCACTCGTATTTTTTCATGATCCGGATCCAAGGTTAGAAACTCACTCGCCAAAAAAACCAGTCCATTCCAGTTTTTGTTATTCCAGATTCCAATGGTTTTTGCCAATTGGTGTAGGATCTTCTCATCTACTTTTTCCAGTTGTATGTAAAAATATGGTTCAAGATACACATTGTCTCCAGGCGAAAACCCAAAACTGAATACATTTTCATCTCCTTCCGGTGTCAATACCAAATTCAGGTTTTCAGGATTTATTAATAGTTTTCCATGAATATTCAATTCATTTTTCAATTGAATAAAGGAGTGATATGCGTTTGAAAAGTAGATCACCAAATCGCTAAATACATTTTGATCTGTGACATTCATTTCATCATCAACTCCTAATGTATGAGCAATGGAATAAACCGATTCATCATTAAACTCTTCTCCGTTAAGATGAAATGTGTCAAGTTTAATCTTCATCCATCCAAAAGCCATTGGATAGGTGAGACCGGAAAGCACTAAATGTTCGATATGACCATTCGGACCATAAATAGAAAGTACAAATTGCTCAATATCTAAAGTTACACTAATCTTTTCCTGCATACCAAATTCTCTACTTACAATCGAAGAAGTTTCAACATCCCATATGAGCCAATCTCTTCGATTATCATCTGAATCTTTTAGATAAGAACGTGGTGCTGCACACACCAATCGAATAGCATTTATTAACTGGATTCTTGCTTTTTCGAGTTTATAAATGTCTATCTGTTTTAATTTTTGCCACATTTTCGGATTGATTTCGTATTAAAAAAATGGAAAAAAATGATGATTGACAAATTTCATGAGTTAAAAGAATGATAATGTCAGTAAATGTTCATCTATAATTCAGTGCAAACCACGTGAGAAACTTACAATCAATCTTTATTCATTATTTTTTTATGACATGTTCATGAATTATTGCGCATATTCGAATTTTTTAATGGATACTTATTTTGAATAGAGGTAAAATGATAAAGGTTCGTATTTTTTTATTCGTTTTAGTTTCAATTATGTTCACTGAACTTTCCGGCCAGGAGTTTTCAGTGAATGAAACAATTAAGGATTATGAGCTTCTGTCTTCAAATAATGATTTTCTTTCTGCAGCTAAATTGAGTTTTAAAATAGGTGAATATTTTATAAAAAAAAATCAGTTCGAAGAAGCCAGGGAATACTTCTCCTATTCTGAAGTAAATGCAATCAAAGCTAAAAGTATTGAAATAGAGGCCAAGGCGATATACAAAAAAGGACTTGCAGAAAAGCTTTTGGGAGAATCCGGAAAGCTTTCTATGGCCGAAGAACAGCAAAATTATAAAAACTGCATAGAAAGCTTTAAACGAGCTCACGTATTATTTTCTAATATTAAAAAAACGGGAAGTTTAGAGGATTTGAATTCTTTGCTTTACGGTGGAGAAGCTCTTTTTATTATTGGCAATTATAAAGAGTCGGTAAGTCCTTTAAAAACTGTATTGCGCTACGCTCAAAAAAATCGTAACATAAGACTTATTTTAAGCTCGAGCGATCTTTTAGCTAAAAATTTCCAACAATTGGATGATAAACTAAATTATGAATATTATCAGTCAATATTTGATAGCTATTATGAATTTAATGCCTCAAAAGATTCTCTGGAACGCGCTCAAGATCAATTGAGGATATCAAAGGATTCCCTGACAAGGTTTCAACAAAAACTAACACTTTCAATTGATTCCCTCAAGCGGACCCAAAAGTCATTGAAACTCATAGAAGTATCGCTTACAAAGTCAAAGGATTCGTTGACGCAATCAAGAAAATCATTAAATATTTATGAAGCCTCTCTCAAGAAAGCTCACGAGTCACTATCAAATTCAAAAGATTCGCTAACACGATCTCTTCAAGAGATTGCCTTACTTGACTCCGCCAATTCTGAACAGCGAACTGCTTTGGAAATAAAGCAAGCGGAAATTATTCTTAAACAAAACGAAATCATTGAACAACATGCAAGAATAAGTGAAAAGGAACAGGATATTAAGAAAAAAGTAGAGGATATCAGTCAGAAAGACCTTGAGATTAAGAGTAAAGAAAAAACCATAAATCTTATTAAAGGGAATCTTTCAGAAGAGGAAGATAAGGTCCGGATAATGATGGGAGCTGTAGGAATTGTGGCTGTGTTATTACTTTCTTTATTGCTCGCCTATCAGTATAAAAGAAAAACAAATAAAAAACTCGAAGCGCAAAACAAGCAGATCCTAAAGCAAAAGTACTTGATTGAAAAAAGACAACAAGAACTGAAAGATGAGAAGGCCCGAACCGATGCCTTGCTACTAAATATATTGCCTGTTCCTGTTGCTGATGAACTGAGGCAAAATAAAAAAGTTGTACCCAGGTATTATAAAATGGTGACCATTATGTTTACCGATTTTAGGGGATTTACTACCATTGCAGCTAAAATGAGTCCCGGGGAGATTGTGAGAGAATTAGATGCATGTTTTATAGCTTTTGATCAAATCATTGAAAAATATGAAGGGTTAGTTAAGCGAAAGTGCATCGAAAAAATTAAAACTATTGGAGATGGGTATATGTGTGCAGCAGGTGTTCCGATCGAAAATGAATCAAATCCTATGGATATGGTAAGAGTTGCATTGGCGATTAATGATTATATGGAAAAAAGAAAAATTGAAAAAATTGCCAGGAATGAACCCTTTTTTGAAATCAGGATTGGAGTAAATACCGGGGCTGTTGTGGCCGGTGTGGTAGGCAAAAAGAAATTTGCTTATGATATATGGGGAGATGCAGTTAACCTGGCGAGCAGGATGGAATCAAGTGGTGAAGTCGGGCGTGTGAATATTTCCGGAGAAACATATAAATATCTCAAGGACCTTTTCTTTTTCACCAGCAGAGGGAAAATCATGGCTAAAAACAAAGGCGAGGTAGATATGTACTTTGTAGATGGCAGGGTCAAGTATTCAGAAACAAATAAAAACTAATAAAGCCAAATTGGATTAGAATCTACCAACTAGTATTTAGGGAAAGAATTATCAATTTTCTCAGCCCATTCCAATACTCCTCCTCTAAGATTGTATAAATTTTTAAATCCAAGTTTTTTCAATTTTTCTATGGCTCTCTGACTTCGAATACCACTTCGGCAAAGGAATACCGTCTTTCCTGAGAATGATATTTCATTCAATCGATTTTCTATATCTCCTAATGGAATCAAAAGGCCACCTAAATTTCCTATTTCGTATTCATACGATTCTCTAACATCAACTATTTGAAAATCAATTTTCCCACTATCGATCATTTCCTTCAATTCTTCCACGGCCATTTCCAGTATTTCTGTGTTATTGGTTTCTGATAATCCACAGAAATCTTCATAATCAATCAATTCTGTAACCAGGGGTAAATTAGGATTTTTCCTGATTTT
>DAOVVI010000001.1 GCA_030637245.1 Cyclobacteriaceae bacterium | reverse complement strand
CTATTGTAACCTGGATTGAATATGTTGATATTCCGATCCATATGAAAGTTGAATGAGGAGAGCCTAATATACTTCTATAAAGTAAATCCTTTGAGTCAGCCAAACTTTTCATTACTCCTCTTGGTGCTCTTACCCTAAGACGCATCAATAAGAATCTAGCTCAAATGGCTCTGCAGAATTGAGAGGTTTGCAATAGGTTTGGATTTAGAACAGGCCTTCTGGAAAATGAAAAGAATGCTTTTTAATGGCCAAAAACTGTGCATCGTCGTTTACCGTTGATACTTTTTTTAATTGATGAGAGACAGTTTGGAGAATGATCAAAGAGCTAGATTGGGAATTATAAATGACGACAATATTACTTTGATAATTTAAAAAAAATATTGTATCTTTTTGGCAGCACAAAAAGAAAATAGTTATTGCTTGCATTAAGTTTGGTACTTCACTCGCTACGCATCTAATGATTGTTTGTAATTATTTTTACAAGTTTATTCATTGATTTATGACAATTTTATGAAAGATATCTTTAGTGTAGGTCTAACAGATGAGTTGAAACAAGCAATAGGTATTGCCCAAGCTATCGCGAAAGAATTTTCGAATGAAAAATTTTCTCCGGCTCATTTACTCAAAGCCATTCTACATAAAGATATTGGTCTGTTACCTTTTCTGGAGGCAATGGATAAGGATAATTATTATATTGAAGAGTGGGCTGATGTTCGAATAGAGGCCTATCCGAAAACATCAAGAATTCCCGACCAACCACTTGCAGATAACGATACCCAAACAGTTTTTACGGAAGCTGAAAATATCAGTCTGAAATTATCTAAAGAAGCAATTGATCCGATATGTGTACTTGCTTCCTTAAGTACTCCAGGTGTTGGATTTACCTATGAACAACTGAAGTCATTCAATATCACTCAGCAAGAAATTCTTGACAATTTACTTGATAATGAAGACCTGCAAAATGTGATTGGCATTGCTGATGCCCGTGAGACCAAACCATCTGTTAAAAAGAAACAAAATGCATTGTTAAAATATTGTATCGATTTAACCGATTTGGCCCGTCAGGGAAATCTGGATGCTGTAATCGGAAGAGACAAAGAAACCAGGATGATGGCAGAAATTCTGGGCCGAAGGTCAAAGCCCAATGTTATTGTCATGGGCGAACCGGGAGTTGGGAAAACAGCCTTGGTAAATGGATTCGCTCAAAATATCATTGAAAATAAGGTCCCAGAAAATCTTTTCGATACTAAAATATTTGAACTTGATTTTGGGGCCTTGATAGCTGGTGCTTCCTACAAGGGAGAAGTAGAAGACCGCTTGAAAAATATTATCAGTGAGATAAAGCAGTTTGAAAGGGCAATACTTTTCATCGATGAGATCCACATGATAATGGATAAGCAGGGTGGAGCATCCGGCGCGGCCAACCTGTTAAAGCCTGAACTGGATCGAGGAATGCTTACCATCATCGGAACAACGTCCATAGACAACTATACAAAGTTTATTGAAACGGATGAAGCATTCGGGCGAAAGTTTGAGATAGTTCGATTAGAAGAGCCCGGTGCAGAGCTTGCGGCTAGAATGTTGGAACGAATAATCCCTGCTTATGAGGAGCATCATAAAATTTCTGTCAGCAAGGAGGTACAGCAAGAAGCAGTACGACTATCCAAAAGATATTTGAAGGAGAGATACTTGCCCGATGCTGCAATTGATTTGGTTGATAGGACCATGGCAGTAGTGCGTTTGATGCAGGATACATCAGGGAAAGAGATTGAGGAACTTAGGAAAAAGCTGGAATTAATTTCCAAAAATGATAACAAACTCTCTGATGCTGATTTGTTGAAAGAACTGCACTGGTTTTTCACCCAAATTAAGGATAAGGTCAGTCCCGTACTCTTCATCAGGCTGGATGATCAAACCGACGAAGCAAAAATTGATACGCCATCGGAACTTTTGGGGATTTTAAGCAGTTTGCTTGACAGGCTTCAGGAGCATGCCAGCTCTCAGACTGAATCATTGACCAAGTCAGATCTTGCCGCTGTAGTTTCTCACAAGACAGGGGTCCCTATGGGTACGGTTCAGACTCAGGAGAGAGAACGTTTGCTGAACATAGAGGCACATTTACAAAAGAGAGTAATAGGACAGGATCATGGCATTAAGAGTATCGCGGAGGCAATTAGAGAATCACGATCCGGACTCAGTAAGCCCGGGCAGCCAATAGGATCTTTCTTTTTTCTTGGACCCACCGGTACGGGTAAGACAGAGTTGGCTAAAACGTTGGCAGAATTTCTTTTCAACGACGAAAATTCACTGATTCGTTTCGATATGTCGGAATTTAAGGAGGAGCATTCAGCTGCCCTGCTATACGGTGCTCCACCGGGGTACGTCGGTTATGAGGAGGGCGGATTGCTTGTAAATAAAATCAGGCAAAAACCATATGCTATTGTGCTGTTCGACGAGATCGAAAAGGCTCATTCGTCGGTATTTGATATTTTCCTGCAAATCCTTGATGAAGGGAAGCTTCATGACCGTTTGGGAAAAGAAGGAGATTTTTCCAATGCTGTAATTCTGTTCACTTCCAATATCGGAAGTTCTTTCATTGTTGAAGCCTTTAATAAGGGAGAGATACCCCAATCGAATGAACTTGCGGAGATTATGGAACAATACTTTAGACCTGAGTTTTTGGGACGCCTGACAGAAATCATTCCTTTTGCACCTATCAGTGAGGAAAATGTGGTTAAAATCTTTGATATTCATCTTAATAACCTACTTAAATCTCTGGAAATTCAGGGGATTCAGCTACAGATAGAGCAGAAGGTAAAAGAAGAGCTTGCCAAATCAGGCTTTACACCAAAATATGGTGCCAGACCACTCTTGGGAGTCATTCGAAATAAGTTAAGAAGACCTATATCAAAAATGATCATTTCTGGAGAAATTGGCAAAGGATCGACTGTTACTCTACAAATTAACAAAAACAAAGAATTCCTATGGGAAAAATCTTAATATATTTCAAATCATTATTAATAATTAAAATTTATAGCTATGCAAGAATATAGTATAGGAGGTCAGGAAGTTAAGGGAGATGCTAGTGAAGCTATCAGTGACATTCCGCAAAATCGGACGCTCATGGTAGAAAAACTCACGGCAGATGCCCCGGTTAAACCACAGGTAGTTACTGACCTCAAAAATATTGATGAAGTCTTTGAAAATTTTAAACCTGAAGTAGAGGTGGATTTCGAAGATAGTGAGGGCGGGAGCAAGGAAGAAAAACTCCAATTTCACGGACTCTCTGATTTTGGTGTGAAAGGCATTACAGCCCAAAGTGAGTTCCTAAAGGATCTGGCCAATCAAAAAGAGCAATCTTTCAAAATCATTAAGCAGTTAAAAAGCAACAAAATGCTTAAAAGAACACTGGAGAATGAAGAGACCAAAGAAGCGCTTTTGAACTCCATGTATGCTTTGATAAAAGAAATTGAAGATGCTAAATAGAACAACTTTTAAAACTATTTAATTTAAAATATAAAAATAAAATAAGACAAAAATGGCGGAGCAAGATAAGCAAGCACAAAACCTGGAGCAGTACAGAGAAAAAGTTGTTGCTGACGTTAGCAAGATTGAAAATCCTGCTGAAATTCTTGAGGAGAGCATTGATAAACTGGCCAAAGTCGGGGGATTTGATTTGCTTGAGATGGCTTTTGATGGTGTTCAAAATATGAATCCCGAAAGGAAAGCAAGAAAAAAGATATTTCTTACCGAATCCTCTAAAAAAGGTGAGCGGGATTCATTGAAAAAGATCCTTGAATTATGGGCCACCATTCTTACTTCCTCAGATAACATTTCCGAAATGGTGGATCAGTGTGAAAAAAAAGCCACTTCGGCAGAAGAAACACTCGGCAAAAACCTGAAAAAAGCCATTGAAACGACTAAAGATCTTGAAAAATCATACCGAACTGTGGCTCTGTTCTTTAAGAATGCGGAAAGCGATAAGATCAAGAACATTACGTTTATGAATGCTGAGCTGGATCAATTAAAGGATCTCGATGATACCCGATTTATTGATATGGTTAACAAGGAACTTGTCGCTAAATATGATAGATTGGACCTCAGAGATAACTATAGTATTCTTGTTGTTCCGGGTTACCTCGGTTCTAACAAGGTGATTGAAAAATGGGCAAAAATTGCTCATGAGAATAAAGTCATGCTTGTAACTGATTTTGAACATCTCGACAACCCTGATGATGTGATGGAAATGTTCGAACTTGCCAATCTTACCGGTGGCGATATGTATCGATCAAACGTCATGATGACATGCAATTGGCTGGTAGGCAGAGAAAAATACAAAGAAGTTGGGGAAGACGAAGAACTTTATGTTCCACCATCAGGGGCATTAGCCGGTTCTATTTACAACACACTAATGTCGCAGGTTGCTGCCGGTAAGAAGCATGGCAGTATCAATGAAGTGGACGGCGTGAAGTTCGACCTGAAGAAAAGTGAGATTGCCAATCTTGAAAAGCTGGGTCTCGTGCCCATGGTCAATGAGTATGGCAAAGTGATGGCTTTCTCAGCCAAAACCTTGTTTAACGGTGACAACCTGGGGCTGCAAACCTATTCGGTGGTGAGGGTGTTTGATTTCGTCACAAAAGTACTAATGGATTTTCTTAACCGGAGGGCCTTCGAAAATTTCAATAACGTTACTAAGAAAGAAATACTCAGTCAAATCGTACGTTTTCTCGGCGGTATTACCGGACCGGGTAAACTAATAGAAAACTTTTCTGTTAAAAGATTTGAACAAGATCAAAATCAAAAAGACCGGATCTACCTCGATATCAATATGAAACCGTACTTTCCTGCCAAAAACTTTATGATAAAGATGGATGGACAGAAAGGAGATGACGGAAATGAATGGAGCTCCGAATACGATGAAGGGTAAAATAAAAGAATGAATCTTTGGTAAAATATATTAATATTATAAATCTTTAAAACTAAACAATATGGCAACTATAATTAAGTTTACAGTAGATGGAATTAGTGATGAAATGATTGTTCCATCTGTCAACTTTGGACTGAACTCCTTTGCGGATGTAACTAATCCTACTCAGGAAATAGATTTTCAACCAATCAGTGTATCTGAGTTTTCATTTTCAATTTTATCACCTAAAGCCGAAACCTCTAAAGCACTTCTTGAATGGATTACGAATCATGATGTTAAGGGGCAGGCAAAATTCAGCATAAGCAAACAAGCCATGACTGAATCAGCACGAGAAATAATTCTGAAGGATGTATGTTTAACCAGCTACTCTGAAAGTATTGATGAAAACTTTACATCCACTGATCTTTCGATAGTCGGTCGTAAAGTAAGCATTGGCGACATTGAAGTTGATTTATCCCAAAGCCGCTAATAAACTGACAATATACAGTGATGCTGTCACGGATCGCATCCTGATTATCTCTAACATATTTATTTTAGATAATTTATAATTATGGTACTATCAGCAAAATTACATGTTGAAGGGCATCAGAATGAAAAAGATGGCATCCATTTGCTCACTTGTGATTATAGTTTTTCACAGGAAATTGACCAGAAAGGATTGCCAACCTCCAAAGTGCGGGGAGGTATCATTGATCTATCATTCGCTAGCCTGGAAGATTCTGAAATAATACAATGGATGATCTCTGAAGATGCTGATAAGAATGGGAAAATAACGTTTTCTGGAGATAACAATACCAAACCATTTAAAACGGTGGAATTTAAAGATGCCAGGTTGATCCAGTATCATGAAAGTTTTAAGGATCAATCTCAAATGGTGGTAACCCTGTCTATTTCTGCCCGTGAGATTAGTATTGCAGGTGTAAATTATTCTAATGTATGGTTGGGATATTAATCATTGGTACTCTCAATTGGATTATAATTATATGGTTGTTAGCACTTATTTCTTTTGTTTTTTTGAAATAATCATCCTATGGTTTATGAATATGCACTTTAGCAATTTTAGGTAGTTTTATAATTAATTCTGATTTTAAAAAGAAAATAGTACTATGGCACTGGCATCAAAGATTCGAATTGAAATAGATGGAGAGGAGCTGAAAGATTTTCTGAACTTTACTATCAATCAAAGTATTTATACCTACCATGAATTTGAGGTTGTATGCCGTATGGATACCTTTGAAGATACGGATGGTTTTGTAATGGAGCAGTCGAAAAAATTTATTGGCTTAGTCATTACCATTTCCATTGAAGCAAAATTGAAAGGAAATTCACAGACATCTGATCATATGTTTAAAGGACTTATTACAGGAATCAGAGCCGCCAAATCAGATACCGGACAAGCTGATCATGTGATCCTATCGGGGCATAGTCCTGATATTTTAATGAGTGATAACCCTGGCAGTCACTCATTTGAGAATAAAACCTTAAAGCAAATCGCAGATGATGTATTAAAACCTTACCCCAAAGATGTATTAAAATCCAAAACTGATCCTGTAAAAGATGCCCGGTTACCTTATGTCGTTCAGTACAATGAGAGCAGGTATGATTTTATACGACGCCTGGCAACGCGTTATGGAGAATGGTTTTTCTATGACGGGACTCAACTGTTCTTTGGTAAATTGCCCGATAATAAAACAGATTTAAAATTAGGGACAGATCTTACTGATTTTAGTTTTTCCATAAGAATGAATCCCCTGAAGTTTAAATATGTTGGTTATGATTACACTTCCGCCAAGGCTTTGGAAACTGCTTCTGCTAAATCAGGGGGTAAAGATAATCTGAATGAATACGGTGGATTTGCTCATGATAAATCCGCGAAACAATATACACAGCAATCCACTTTATTTTATAACCACCTAAACGTTCCTGACAATAATTATACGAAGGAATTAGATCATGTGGTCGGTCTCGAAGAAGGGGCTTCGGCGCTAAATATGTCGGTGATGCAAGGGAGTAGTCAGAATCCACAGTTGAAACTCGGCACCAAAGTAAATATCAAGGCATTGAAGGTTGGACAGGATGGCGATGTGGATTATGGTGAATATATCATTACCTCACTTAGCCATACTTGCGATAATACAATGAATTACCAGAATAATTTTGAGGGCATTCCCGCAGAAGCAAAAATTCCCGATTACACCAATTCACATGCAATCCCATACTGTGAAACGCAAAGTGCCATTGTGAAAGATAATAACGATCCCGATAAGCTGGGCAGGGTAAAGGTGAATTTCTTCTGGCAGGGAAACAACCTTTTGAGTCCGTGGTTGCGGATCGCTAATACCTATGCGGGAAAAGAAGCGGGTTTTTATTTTATTCCTGAAGTTGACGATGAAGTATTGCTAGGCTTCGAGGAGGGCAATGCAGAAAAACCATATGTGATTGGAAGCATGTATCATGGAAAGAATAAACCCGAACCTGCATGGCCAGATCGAAATAATAGTTTTAAAGGCATTTTAACTAAAAGTAAGCTGAAGATAGAATTCGACGATAAAAAAAAGATGACCACCATAGAAACACCCGGTGGAAATAAAATTGTTCTAAGTGACGATGGGAAATCAATCCTTTTTCAGGATCAGAATCAAAATAAAATTGAGCTCGATTCCGGTGGTATTACTATGGATAGTATGAAGGATATAAACATAACCTCAAAATCAAAGATCACCATTGAAGGCGCTACCGGAGTAGATATTTCATCTGTAGCCAGCTTTACTGCCAAAGGAAATGCATCTGCCGAGCTTTCATCTGTAGGAAATACAACGGTAAAAGGAACAATGGTAATGATCAATTGATAATTAATAATTAAAAAACAATGGGACAACCCGCAGCAAGACTGACAGATATGCACACCTGCCCGATGCAAACACCGGGAGTACCTCCCATACCCCATGTGGGTGGACCTATTCTTGGACCTGGAGTGCCAAACGTACTGATAGGCAAAATGCCGGCTTCAGTAGTTGGGGACGCAGCTACATGCGTTGGCCCTCCGGATAGCATTGTAAAAGGATCAGCAACGGTGATGATAGGAGGAAAACCCGCCGCCAGATTAGGTGATTCCACAGCACATGGAGGCGCAATAGTGGTTGGTTGCCCTACTGTGATGATTGGAGGGTGAAAATGTCACGCGTAACATACGCGCGCCAGCGTGAATCTACTTGTCGAAATTCCCATTGGAAAAAAAGTTGAACAGCCACCGCTTAAATACACTTCACGTCGGCGTTACTTTGGTGGGTTTGATTTAAAATAATTCTCTTTTCATAGCCACTGTTGCCTAATTATGAGAGGGGAACTTTGACAATATCTATTAATAGGTTTTCACTTGATTTCAAGTTAGATTTTATTGCACCCTTCGAATCAGCAATGCAAGTATATGATGGTTCACTCGATGAATGCAGATACCATCCGTCCTTTTTAGCCCAGACTTTGTTTGGTTTTACACACGCTGAACAGACTACATGCAGATGAGGTTTTCTGGCATTTGAGCCACCGATCCACTTGCCCAAAGTGTCAATATTATGATCAAGACACACTTCTAAACCAATGGTCAACTTACCTTTGTGAGTTTTGACTTCGAATGTGCCAGGATAAGGATATGGAACATGATACGTATGTGAGATTCTGCTTTCACAATAATCACTTGCCTTGTTGTATTCTCCTATAACTCTTCCATTATGTAGTAGTACAACGGTATTATTCTGCAGGGCGATTTTTTTTGATGCACCCGACATCTTTGACTTCTTTAGTTTATCCAGTTTTTTTAACCCAACATCCTTATAATCACCCACTCGTCCACTACCCGACACTTGACTATTCTGCCAATGTTTCTTAGCAGTTATAACCGGTATTGGCTTTCTAATATCTTCAATTCTTAATGACCCACCTGCAGAGATATTTGCAATGCCTGAACCCAGGACAGAGGTTTCCCAGGCAATAGATCCTGGAATAACAATAATATTGCTATGTTCTTTCGATAATGCAATAAGTTTTTTGACTATTCGATTCTTGATATAGTCCCTGACTCCTCTTTTTCCGATTTGCCCATCACCGGCAGAGAATAAATATTCCGGACAAACAAAAACGCCACGAACACCGAAATTAGGGACTTTGCCTTTAATTCTGCTTTCAAAGATCTCCAGTTGCTTTTTTACTTGAGTGATGATATGATTGATATCGAGGTCAGGATTCTTTTTGATGTAACGAACAATCCTATTATAATCCCCTGTTTTACATGAATATAATCCAATGCCTAAAGTTATTTCGTCCATAAAGCCAGTTCTTTAGATGTTGTGTAATATTAGTCTGTCTGAGTTTCCTAAGCGTTAATAAAGCACCTATAAGTCATCATATTCGACGACTGCTCTTTTAGTTTTACCAGAAAATCTTCCTTTAAGTAGTTGAGATCTTCATCTTCCAGGGCGGTTTTTATCCTGGAGAGTGTAAGGTGAATATCAATGGTCCGTACAAAACCCTGATTCACAATCTGGCTTTTCATGATGCCCTTTTTAATGTCTACTTTCTCCAAACCTTTTCCGAAATGCTCATAGCAAAGCGCCTTTATATCCTCAGCAGTGACTATCCTTCCATGAGATAGCAAAGTCTTGCGATAGGTATTGATTCGTTCCTGCGTATCCAATCGCTCTCTTCCCCCTATGGTTTGGGTGACTAATGTTACGCTATCCTGTTCGATGTCACTGCCCTCGTAAATGTTCAGTTTACTTCCTACTTTGATATTGTTGGCAAATACTCCCTGTGTGGACCAGAATTCTACAAATACCGTTTCATCTTCAGGATGCGCTCTTAGTGTTAGATATGAAGTATCTTCTTTCTCTATATTGCTATCTTTAAGTCGTTGTTCAAGGCGGGCAACCATCTGGTTGAGTTCGCGAAGGTTTGAGGAGATCATGTCCGTTCCCAGCACTGAGAAAGCGGCACTTTCATCCCGGAGGAGTTCCAGCAGATAATTAAGTATTTCCATGGCATTTCGTTTATCGAATCTGCCAACACCGCCATGACGCAATATATATGAACCCTTTTCCATTCCCTTCGCACTGCTGAAAGATTTCAGGGAATAAAGATTACCTTCGCTGTTTGATACACTTTTTATATCAAGAAAAGCATCTTCTGTTTGGAGAGGGATGATATTGATAAAATCACGTGAAGTCTGAGTAAACTCATTTAATCGACGGTTGATTACCGGAAAACAATTCATGGAACAGGTTACATCTTCAAGTATATCAGCGGGAAATGCTTCTTGAAGTTCTACCTTTATCCAGTACAGTTTTCGATCTAAACCATCAAGGTCTTTCTGATTAAATGCATCTTTAAAAAGCCGTGGATATTCTTCAGGCCAGAAAAGTTGCTCAAGGGTATTGCCTCCACCGGAAAGGGTTAGGAATTTTTTTTGATATAAATTATTTACATGACTGCATATTTTGGCACACACATTCATCTCCTGCTTAATCATTGTATCCAATCCGGTTCTTTCCGTTTCCGCTTCAATGTTAAAGCCTTGTGTCATCTGGATAGGGTGTCCGTTTATCGACCATCTTCCTTTTACCAATGAGTTGTAGAATGCCTCTTCGTACATTTCATTTCTCAAGTCAAAGAATAGTGATAGTCCCATAAGCGATTCAAGCTCGTCATCAAACTCAAGGCCCAACCACAAGTCTGTGGGAGGAAGTGGCATAGAGGATTGAGCGAGCGCATACACCTCTTTGTACTGTTCTTCCTGGAATTCAAATAGTTTCTTGCCTGTTGCCAGAAAGTTCACTTTGCCCCGAAACAATTTATATGAAGCTGTTGGACTGAAGAAGATTGACTTTTCCTCGACTTTGGCATGATTTCCCGGTATTGGTTTCTTTTTGTACCCATAAAACTGATGCAGAGAATCAATTATAAAATGCGGTTGTGTTGGAATAGCCCTAATAATGGCATGTGCAGAATATGGGCCAGTAATAGGCTCCGGGGTTAATAACTCTATCAACCTTTCCACTACTCTGGATTCAGTAGCAGCAATTCCCTCAGATACCTTTTCAAGTTCACCGGCAAGGCAGCCTATGATCATTCCTACAAATGGATCGAATGAACTTTCTGATTGCGTATCCTGGTAGCCCCACAATCTCGAAGCATTCTTTATCATTCTGCTTTTAATCTTTTCCTTGCTTTCTTTCATTTCAAATTATTGACTAGATAGATTCCTGAATATCATAAAGCATAGGATAGGGGACCAATGAAAAACTGCTCAGTATATTTAAATGGTTCATTGGTCATGCTGAGTGATCCATTTATGTTCAATTTAATCCTGCTTTTAGATCTTCTATTGCCTACCCGGCTCTCTATTTGTTCAATTTTAATATCAACTCTGACCTCTGATAATCTGGGTTCGTGCGTTTCAACTGTTTGTTGAACGGACTTCCTCAATTGATCTTTGTAGAGCTGCGTGTTGATAATATTTTCGAAATCGTGTTCCCATATCTCGCACCCAAAAGAGTCATCATGTTTGTACTCTCCAAAATGGCTGGTAGTGATCAAATGAATCATCATCGCAACAGATTCATACAAAGTACACTTAGGATGCTCTTTTTTCTCGATCATGTCTGCCAGATTTAATGGCAAATTATAGTAGTTATCCATCATTTTGACATGTTATGAAAAGGAACTTTATAATACCTCAACCGCTCTAAGTTTGCTATAACAATAATCAATTGAACATATTATTTAACCACAGTAGTTTTGGGCTTCTGTGACTTACTCTGAGCTGTTTTTAAATTATTCTCGCAATTAGATAATTCTTCATTGACATCAATTAGCGAATTTTTAGTTTTCTTTATGCCGAGATAAGATTGTACAATGTTTTCATACATATATTTTCTCCATGACGTATCCTCAACAAAGGATTTTTCCATTTCACTAAGCAGAAAGCCAATATCAGCATTAAGCATGTCAATATCCACATCTTTTGAATCATAGCTATCAAGCAGATTTTTTACGGAATCCATGCGGGCGGCGAAATAATCTCTTTGAAAAATCACCTGTTCCTGGAGGGTGTGCAATTCTTCAGATGTTAGCTTATTTTCTTGTTGGGGCAATCGAATGGTGAAATATAATGGTATCGTCACCAATAAAATCCCGATAATAAATAAAGCTAAAAATCTAAGGAATACTTTTCTCCTTTTGTTTTTATTTTGTGGTTCCATATATATTTTTTTTAATTGAAATAGTTCACTTTAGTCAGCCAAAAAACTTTTTTTTCCTTGTTGTTCTTTTACGAAAATTCCGGTGTCTTTTTTCTTACCTATATATTCCAGGACACTAAGTTTTTCAAATAAGGTAGAAATTACATCCACAAATTGATCAAAAATCGCTGCTGTACGCTGAATACGCGTATGCTCATATTGGAAATTAACAGTGTTGATTAGGATGTTTTCAAATTCTCCCTGATTTAAATTGCACCAATCCATAAAATAATTTAATAGCTCCTCTTTGGCTTTTCCTGAGTTGGCATCAATGGTATTCTTTATTATCCTAGCGCATCGGGCTACGAATTCAAACATACTAATAGGTGGCTGATTTGCAATTTTCCATCTAAATTCGAGAATGCCGGTACTTAGGAAGAAAAGAATATTTGCAGAAAGAAGAGAAACAACTTTAGCCAGTTCATTGCTTTGTTCCTTCTCTTTAATTTTTCTCAATATCTTCAATAGATCCAGCTCCAATTGGCCAAAAAAATTGTCATATTTCGAATGAATATCTTTTAATCGAGAATGGCTTTGGATACTACTACACGGAGGGATGTATTCACCTATGATTTCAGGTTTGCCTTCCACCATTTTAATTTTTCCTATGCATACGAAATATGAACCCATTTCCTTTTGGGTGACCTGGTCTTCAGGTATTATATGAGCTTTTATCTCCGGTACTGTAAATGGGTATCGAGGGGGTTCTTCGGAGGGATCAGCATTTCCTACCGGTATTCGCGAAAATGGTTGAACGGATAACTGCACAAAAAAATGTGCCTCTTTAGAACTGTCAATTTCGTAATCAACTTCTGGAAGAGGGATAGAAAATCCATGAATATCAGTACTGTTTTCCAGGATTTCAATTCTTGCACCTCCAATTGTTATTGCCCTGCAATCTATTATTTTTACTTTGAGATGATTTTGATTATCAGTATTTAGAACTATTTTCAGAGAACTGCTTTTGCCAGAAAACGGAGGCAATAAACCATAATTATAATCATTTAAACCAACTGCAAAAGCATTCATTAAATGATCGTTAATTGCATTTTCTAAGGCAATGAAATGTTGTTTATTGATCTTCATTCCATCAACCCAGTTCACCTGGAAATATTTCAATGGTTCCATCATTTGTATTTGTATTTGTATTTGTATTTGTTTATGATTCAATTACTCTTTGACATACCACCACACTGTTTTCCTTGATTTGATTGTCTTTTATAGTTCTTTCGTGATCCATGTATTTTACTTTTCTGTACCAAGGCGGTTTATTATGAAAGATCCAACCATAAGGATTATTTTCCCCGAAGGCAATCTCAATTGGTGTATCAGGATGTCTTTCATTGTAGTCGTTAACAAAATAATAGAATAATTTCCCTAATTGCATTGAAAGTGGGGCCTTTGCCCTAAATATAGTTTTCCCGGAATCATTATTTCTTTTTTGAAACTCAAAAGAAATTACCACCGGTTCGGCCATTTCCGGATCTGTTGGAGGGGCGATCTCTTGATTAAGTGGATAAAACCAACTTTTAAAATTTATCTCAGGGATTGAAATATACCTGGATACAGCCTGAATGAAAAAATATGGGATAAAAAACCATGTAATGGCACTTAGCATTAAATAATAATGATCCGTTAAATTAAGATAGGTAAAAGATAATAGCATTAAAATTGTACCAACAGCAGCAATTGTAATACTAAATAAAAACTCCCACCAAAAGGAGTTAATTGATGACCAAGGTAGGATTTTGTATAAAAAATAGGAATGCAGAATACCAATGATAAGTAGCAATGTCTGGATTGCAACAAAATAAAAAAGGGAGTAATTCTTCAATCCCAAATAAGCGATAAGCGGTATAATCCCAATACTTATTCCTCCAACAATACAATAGAGCAGATTTTTCTTCCTGTACGCTTTTGCTTCTTTTACTTTAGCTTCAACTATGGAGTAAAGGATGAAAGCAATTACGAATAAAAATATATACCATTTTATAAATTCTGTCTGCATAGGCTTGATGGATAAATTGTATGATTTTTCAAATTAAATGGTTGAATTATATCCAAGTATTGGATTTGATATCGGATCCAGAGAAAAGTCCATTTCTTCTTTGTCAACTAATACTTTTGTACTCACATCCATTTCAACAGGCACAAAATATCCGGAAAAACAATCAAGAAATCTGAATATTTGTCCGTTTTCAAGGTAATCCTCAACAGAAGTATTTCTCAACGGCCCAAACACAAACTGCAAAACCGGTTGAAAAGATTTAACATGGTTACCACAAATAAAACTTTTTCCCAATTCTGAAAAGCCAAGCGCACTACGATCATGAATAGGCATGTGGCTACTAACCTTATTAGATTGTTCAGGGCTAATCAAATTTACTTTAACTGTTTCTTCAATAATGATCTCAAGGGTTCTTGCTGTCATTTCCAGGTTCCCTGTTATTTTATGAGCCAGATGTAACATTAAAATCATTCTTGCGAGGAAGATATGAGGCAAAGATCTATCTAACTTCCAGAACTCAGAAAATATATCGTCAAATAAATTTTCACTAAATCGGTTCAAAATCTTCCTTTCCTCCAATTCAAGGTCAACATGCTTGAGAAAGATTTCATTTTCAAAAGGTTGAAAAAACTTCCTTGCTTCTTGTTCTATCAATCTTTGGTTTTTAGAATGACTGGCCATATCCCGGCCTTTACTCACCGATTCCTTTGGTTCGTCGTGAAATAGTCCAGCAGGTAGCGCATCATAGATACCATCCCTGGTAATATGGATTTCCAAAACTTTCTCACCGTTATTCAGCTCTCTTGTCTCAGCTTTTGAAATATCTTGCTTAAAACGCCGTTTGAACAACCCATCGGGGATAGTAATAATTTCTGCTTCGTTCAGCCCATTCTCCATAATATCGGCGATTATGGCTTCAGCTTTGATATCATGTCGAAGATGATTAATTGATGCTACTATTTTATCAAAATTTCTCATCTATTAATGATTGATGAAGCAAAAAAAATGATATTTAAATTTATTGAGATCTCCAAGAGGATTTACTGACTTTTCTATTGATTCATTCCCCAGAGATAATAACCATACCAGTTTCCCTTTTTATTTTGTTCTGAATTGGATACGAAAATCATACCATTGGCATATGATAAAGAATATCCGAAATCTCCGTCACGGAGAATAAATGATTTTTTGAATGCACCTTTTTTATCATATGCATAAACTACCTTTGAATCGGAGTCCCAGGTGTAGATATATTTTTTATCAATAGCAACAGCAGCTGCACCCTTTCCTATACTTTTGCCACACTTCAATCCCGAAAGGGTTCGGTCGAGGACTCCCTTTTTAAACTTAAATATTGATAAGTTTCCATTGTCAAATGCGTAAAGAAATTTTCCATTTGGATCTAATGCCAATGAAGACTGCTCTTGCTCATACAAATCAGCAAAAACAAGTTCGTAAGTACCTGCTGATAAATCGATGATTCGAAAGATTTTTTTATCCAGAGTATTCACATAGATGCTTTTCGTCTTTTTGTTATACATAATGCCTCTCATGTCAAGAGGCAGAGGATAACTTTTAATTAATTCTCCTTTTAGGGAATAGGTAAATATTTTTCCGGCTTTCGGGTCACCACCATTTACTGTGTAGTAGGATTTACCGTCAGAGCATAAATGCATACTGAATGAATCTGGATCTTCTTCAAACGAGATAAATCGTGTGAGGACTTGGGCATTTAGTGTACTTAAAATAGAAAAAAGTATTAGGGGAACCAGTAATTTTTTTTTCATTTTGAATTTATTGTTGTGTTATGGTGCTTTCCATAAAAATATGAAATAAAGCTTTGATGACAAAGAAATGTGTATGAAATCCATATTGGAAGCTGATTATTTGGAGCGAGTTAAGTACTGTGAAACAGTAGAAAGAAAATTGTATATCAGCGTATTAGAATATTCAAAATTTATTAAAGAATAATCAGTACGAGGTAGTTTTAGCTACCTTCCTCTTTGGAGGAAAAGAGATGAATTGACTCAACTTGCTCAATTTTTTATATCGTTTATTCCAGTTTCGATTTTGGTTGAATCCGTTTCGGTACTGTCTGATGGTACAAGGGATTCTATTAACAGCTTTTTAGAACCAGGATATGTCGTTCTTTTTGAAATATCATAACTTATAATGATCATTGCCAAAAAGAAAACTACAGCAAATGCTAAAAAAATCCGTTTAGATTTATTCAATTCAGTTTTTAAGTATTGTTATTTCAACCCTTCGATTTAATTTTCTGGTTGTTTCCGACGCATTACTTGCCACAGGTTTAGTACCTCCGTAACCCTTGCCTTTTATACGTTTTCCTTCAATGTCATGCTCGGTTAGATATCGTTTTACCTTATCAACTCGCTCTTGCGAAAGCCTGACATTGAGCTTTGAGTTTCCCTGGTTATCTGTATGCCCGGAAAGCTCAATTTTCACCGTTGGATTTTCGGTCATCATATCCACTACCCTGTCCAATTCAGCAAACGATTCTTCTAAAAGCTCTGAAGTCCCGCGCTCGAAATACACTTTGTTCAACTGAATTGTGGCGCCAACTTCCAATGGAGTTAGTGAAAAGTTTCTTCTCAGGTCACTGCCACTTAATGAAATTTCCTCTGTAAAGCCCATAAATCCAGGCGCTTTTACATTTACAGCCACATTTTGTATGCTCAGAGGCAACTCAATCTCAAAGGCTCCATTTGCCTCATCGGAATTAATATTCTCATCTATTCCATCTACTTGAATATTGATCGCCGCTGAAATAGGTTCGTCCGTTTTGCTATTACTTATAATTCCGGAAAATCGTAACGTTTTTCGCGCTTCCTCAGCCAATACTACTAACTCTTCAAAGGCTTCATCTTCTATTGGTTCTTCTTCAATTTCTAATGTTATATCGTGCGCTTTTAAATCGCCATACCCGTCACTGTTTTGAGTTGAAGAAAAATATGCGATCTGGTTTTTGATGTCAATAAAATAATTCAACTCTACACCAAAAGAATTCACTTCCGATCCCAGATTCTTTGGCTTCGACCAGGAAGTCCAGCTTTCTCCTTTTCTCTCGGATACAAATAGATCCCGCCCACCTTTACCACCATAACCATTGCTGGAGAAATGCAGATATTTCTTATCTGCCGATAAATAAGGCGTCATCTCCTGGCCAGATGTATTTATGTCAGAGCCCAGGTTAACAGGTTGAGTCCATTTGCCGTTTTGATAAGAACATATATAAATATCTTCTTCACCCCTGGAGGCATATGCCTGAAGTGACAATAGCATCAAACTACCATCCGCTGAAACAGAACCACTTTGATGCTTTGATTTATTTATTAAATAGTCAACAGATACACGACTGGGCTTTGACCAGCTTCCATTTGAGTTTACTGAAAATGCAATGCCATCGTTGATGACCAATCCTCCCGGATTTCTCTTTTCCTGGTTTAAAAACATGATTTTACCATCCGGTGAGAATCCAAGTATATAATTTCTAAGATCATCGTTTACAGGTCCTCCAATATTTTCCGGTTTCAACCAAATGCGATCGGCTGAAAGTTCCGATACCCAAACGTCCCCTTTATCCTTTGTGCCACCTATATTCAGGCTATCATTTGCCCGTGTAAAATATAGTTTTTTACCATCCGGGCTTAAAATCGGATTTTGCTCATCATAACGGGAATTTACATTTTTCAACAATTCCGAAAAATCACTTTTATTAATTTGCTGAGCTAAGGCACTAAGTGTAAAACCAATACAAAAAACCAAAAATAAAACACTTCTATTCATATTTCTCTTGATAATAATCAATGACAAAATTAAAACCTTTTAGTCAACGATAAAGTATTTTGCTAATTTGAATATGCTATTAACCCAAAAAACTTTGTCTGTTGAGCAAGTTTTCTTCAAGGTTACGAGTCATTAACTATAAGTTTTGAGTTTTGAACTAAAATGTAAAAATCAACGTGTCATTCCGATATTTGGTAAAAGATTAAAGGTTGAAGGGATTGATCCATCAATCTTCCATCAATCTTTTTTCAATCTCTTATCAATCTTATTTGGTTATGGCTGGAATTATGTTTAAAAATCATCATCAAAGCTTCAAAATCATCAATGGATAATCTGTAAATTTATCCAGGTGTTGTGTAAGGCTTCTGTGAAACAAACTTCTGATGAAATTCAATTTCTTATTCAATAGGACAAGTAAATCAGCATCTGTCTCTTTCATATATTCATCCAGTCCCTGAGCCACATGCTTAAATACGACACGATTGAATGTAATCTTCTTGTAGTGTACAAAACTCATCAACTCTCCTTTAAACTCTTCATAAATCGCTTTGTCAATTGTATCATCGTGATGAGAAACATGAAGTACCTCAACTTCCGCATTTAGCACTTTCGCCAGAGCCGCCAATTGTTGGATCGCCAGTTTATCCTCTTCCTGGTAATCAGTAGCATATACAATCTTTTTGATCCCATGAAAAGTATGATTTTCAGGAACACACAAAACGGAACAATGTGTATGTTGAATGATCTGTTCAGCTTTTCCTCCAAGATATTTCCTTTCATATGCAGAATGTCCTGTAGTACCAATTACGATCAATTGGCATTTTCCCTCATTAGCAAATTCCGTTATCACATCGACCATCTTTCCTGACTTTAAATTATAGTCACAAGACGCCAATCCTTTTTTCTTACTAATATTTAATATTTCTTTTGAAATCGCCTTTAGCTTTGATTCAGCCAATTCTAAAAGTTGATTATATTCTTCCTTCACGTGATCAGACGCAAGAATATTATTAAAATCCTTAGGGGTAAAAACATTGAGTAATGTCAAATTGCTATTTTCCTTTTCTCCTATAGCTACTGCAAACTCCAGGGCATTTAGCGAAACTTCAGAAAAATCGATGGGACAAAGTAATCTCTTCATTATGTGTTAATTTATTAGTAGTGTCTCAAAGAAAATCTCATCAATAATAATTCATTTTATAAAAAACGACCTGCTTTCTTAGAGACACTAAGTACAATTTACATCAATTACTCCTTAAAATCTGCTTACCCAGCCGTTTTCTTTAATATAAAATCTCCATGGTTTTAAAGCGTCTCCTTCAGCATAATCTACGCCAATTCTTGTGGTTGACGCAACTTGATCATTTCCAACAGGTTCACCCTCTTCTATCCAAATGGAGTTACTATTCAATGCAGTTCCGTAGTGGATCGTTTGTATTCCCAGGGCTTGAGAAAGTACTCCGGGCCCGGCTGTCAATCTTTTTTCTACTTTTGTCATGCTCCTTCGTTTCAACATTATTTCAACTCCTTCAACCGGCTCAACAGCCCGTATCAAAACAGCGTCGGCGCTTCCTTCTT
>DAOVVI010000418.1 GCA_030637245.1 Cyclobacteriaceae bacterium | reverse complement strand
GCCGTTTCCATTTGTACTCCAAATGGCAATCATCTGGATTACGGGGAAAAAGCTGCATGCTCTGGTAAGCATGTGATTGTGGAAAAACCAATCGAAGTAACCATAGAGAGGGCAAAACGATTGATTCAGGTTTGTGAAGAGAATAGGGTAGCGTTGGCAGTGATTTATCAAAGCAGGTTTATACCAGAAATAAAAGAGCTAAAAAGAAAGCTGGATAAACAAGAAATAGGCAAACTATTTTTAGGTGACGCCTATATCAAATGGTTCCGGGATCAGGATTACTACGACAGCGGAGCCTGGCGTGGTACACTTGCCCTCGATGGTGGAGGTGTGTTGATCAACCAGGCCATTCATACCATCGATCTGCTCCAGTGGTTTATGGGTGATGTGGAAAGCATTTATGGAAAAACCAGTACATCGACCCATGAAAGGCTGGAAGGCGAGGACAACGCAGTGGCAGTTGTCAGGTATAAATCCGGTGCATTGGGTGTGATCGAGAGTTCAACATCCATCCAACCTGCACTACCCCGGCGTATAGAATTGCATGGAAAAAATGGAACAATTACGCTCAATGGCGATGATGTTAAAATGCTTAAAACAGGTGCACAGGAAACAAAAGATCAAGAGAAAAAGAGTACGGCATCCGGAGCTTCCAGTCCGTTGGCAGGATTTTCTGTTGATCCACACAGATTTCAGTTTGAAGCTATAGCTGACGCCATCAACGAGGGCAAGGAGCCTCCGGTATCTGGGAAAGAGAGCCTGAAATCACTGGCAATAGTGTTGGCAATATACGAATCGTCCAAATCAGATCTTCCTGTGAATATGGATAATTTCCTGGGATAATTTCAAAGGATGGTTTGGGTTCTGGTTGCTGGGCTCTAGGCTGTCTGTCGCAGGTTCTTCGAATCTGTGACAGGATTGTCTTAGTTCTCTACAGGTAAAATCCTTCCGATCACCTCAGATAAATTTTTAGCAATAAAAGCGGGAGTGCATTCATGAACTTTTTGATCCGAAATCAATACCGTTTTCAGGCCCATCTTTTTTCCACATTCAATATCTCTGCACCTGTCGCCAACAAGCCAGGATAAGCTGGTATCAATATCGAATTTGGCTATGGCTTTTTCAATCATTAATGTATCGGGTTTTCTGGTGAGTGATGCTGAGAAGTTAGGATGATAAGGGCTATAATAAATGTGATCTATCAAATTGCGTGTTTTTTCCATAAGAATTTCATGGCAAATATGCATTTGCTCCCTGGTAAAAAGTCCTTTAGTAATTCCAGCCTGATTAGATACTACAATCACCAAATACCCGGCTTTTTTAATTTTATTTATAGCTTCAGGAACTCCTTCTATGATCTTGAAATCTTTGGGAAGAAAGGTGTAATCCCCTCTTTCAACATTTAAAACTCCATCCCGATCAAGGAAAACACACTTATTCATAGGTGTAAAATGAATCTGTAAATTAATTTCTTTTTATTTGCAGTTATAAACACGAACGCAAAATATTGGAGTTTTTGAAACGTTCGACTATTTAAGAGGATTTTTTTTGAGAAATAAATAAAAAATTTAGCGTGAGCGATAGTTTAATTATCATTCCTACCTATAAGGAAAAAGAAAATATCCAATCCATCATAGAGGCGATTTTTGCACTAAAAAAGAGTTTTGACATTTTAGTGATCGATGATAACTCCCCGGATGGTACTGCGGATATAGTTAAAGGGCTCATGCATAAGTTTTCGGATCGGCTTTATATTTTGGAAAGAACCGGGAAACTTGGATTGGGCACAGCATATATTAAAGGCTTTAAATATGCCCTGGAGCATCAATATCAATTTATTTTTGAGATGGATGCTGATTTTTCCCATAATCCAAACGACCTCGAACTGCTTTACAATGCCTGTGCTAAAGAAGGAAATGATATGGCGGTTGGCTCCAGATATGCTTCTGGCGTCAACGTGGTCAACTGGCCAATGGGCCGTGTATTACTTTCTTATTTTGCAAGTCTCTATGTCCAGGTTGTGACCGGAATGCATATAAAAGATTCCACAGCAGGGTTTATTTGCTACCGAAAAAAAGTATTGGAAACCATAAACCTGGACAAGGTAAAATTTGTGGGATATGCCTTTCAGATTGAAATGAAATTTACCTCCTGGAAATTTGGCTTTAAAATTAAAGAAATACCCATCATTTTTACAAACCGTACATTAGGCGAGTCGAAAATGTCAACCGGGATTTTGAGCGAAGCAGTTTTTGGAATAATCAGGATGAAATTGAGAAGCTACTTCAAGTCCTATAAGCAGGAGGTTAATCAAACCGTATAGACTTGATTGGAGAAATCCTTGAAATGATCATAGTTGGGACGGTCAAAACAAGACTAACCATAATAAATGTTAACATGTTCAAAAGTACGATTATGCCCCAATTCCATGAGATTGGTACAAATTCCATATAGTAATTTTTAGGGTCGAGAGATAAAAAATGGAATTTGCTCTGCAAAACGCCAAAGGTTATACCAATGAAATTCCCAAGCAAAAGACCTTTTGCGATCAGCTGCATTCCGTTATATACAAATATTTTTCTGATGATTTTGTTTGCCGCTCCCAGGGCCTTAAAGACGCCGATCATCTGAGTTCTTTCCATGATCAGGATCAACAAAATGGATACCATATTAAAACAAGCCACAAAAAGAGTCAGACTCAAGAATATTACTACGTTGCGGTTAAGGAGCAATAACCAATCAAAAATTTCAGCGAACTTGTCACTTATTTTCTCGATATAAAGTTCATAACCAACAACATCTTCAAGTTTACTTTGGTAATAATCCACCTCGTCGAAATCGTTCAAAAAGATCTCAAATCCTCCCACGAGGCTATCCGGCCAATTGTTAATGCGTTGAACAAGCCGTATATCTCCTAATATGATCTTTTCATCAAAATCCTCCATTCCTGTCTCGTAAATACCGCTGATTTTCAGCTTTCTGACCCTCGGCGGATTCTGAATGAAATAAATCAACGCATCATCACCTACCTCCAGGTTAAGCTTGTCGGCAATATTCTGGCTGATCATGGTTTCATTTGAGGTCGATTCATCATTGAGTTCAGGGAATTCTCCATCGGTTATGTTTTGCTCAAATTTCGAAAGATCAAAAGTAT
>DAOVVI010000480.1 GCA_030637245.1 Cyclobacteriaceae bacterium | reverse complement strand
TCCGCGAGCATCAAACTTCCTGGAGATGAAACTCGCCTTTACTACATACAGGGGATCCTGGTAACGGATGTATAAAAAAGCTGCTATGATGGCAATCGTCAGGGCCAAAACCACCCAATACCAACGCCGCAATACTTTAGCAAGGATGATCTTTATATCCTCTAAATTATCTCGCTTTTCCCAGTTAAATTGCTCTGCCAATTAAAAAAAAGTTATCACCGCTAAATTATAAATAAATAATCATTAAGAAAGCCTTCTGATAATAAGGTTGTCTCAGAAAAGTAGTTCAAATGTGCAAAATGAGCAAAAGACATTTTGTTGACTATTTAAGGAGAACTTGATCTGCCATTTTATCTGGTTTTGCTAAATACGAATCTACTCTACTCCTCACCCAACTTCCATGAATTCCCATCTTCATATATCCCCCTCACTGCTTTGCTCATTCTCCGGTTTCTAAGTATCTATTCAACTGTTGATCTATTGACCTATTCAACTTTATACCTAAAACTTACCATACAGCCTAACTGATCAACCAGAACGATTATTTTTCTTTTATCCAATTTATCGACTTTACCGGTCATCCCTTTGAATGGTCCTTCCGGAATTATCACCAACCGACCTATTTCAAACGCCTCTGCACTGATATTGATCTCTTCTCCGTTTTCAGCAATCTTCTTTATTGCCTCAATCTCATTATCCCGTATTACTGCCGGTTTCCCCAGCCAGAAAACAAAATTCAATACTCCTGAATCCTGCAAAATCAGGCTGCGCTCATTTTCTTCTACATACACAAAAACATACCCCGGAAACATGGGAAGTTGCACTTTTTTCTTTCTGTCACTCCATTGTCTCATGGTTTTCATCAACGGACAATACATTTCAAATCCACTATCTGATAACCTTTCAGTTACCTTTTTTTCACTTCTTGGTTTGGTATAAACAGCATACCAGTTTTTCATAATTGAAGTTGGAGGATGAAAGTTTTAATTAGAATAACTGAAAATTAAATACAAACCTAAGCTGAATAATTCAGTATGCAATTATAGATAATTGTAATGAACTGGAAACCACAATCTCCTGCAGGCAAGGCATTGATAAGAAATTCATTTATTGTAAAAATTCCACTTTACAGGATTTAAATTTTTCTTTCAACTTTCAGCTATTATCATTCCACACCAATAATAATTCCACCCGGCTTTTTCTGATGGATTTGAATTCATCTTCTGAATAAATCAAATACCTGATCTTTCGGTGTATTAATTTTTCTGCTTTTTCTATTAACTTCAGAAGATAAGGCTGATCAACTTCTCCGACCAGTATCAAATCAATAAGGTCACTGTCCTTTCCTTGTGCAATATCTCCAGTCAAATAAACCGCTTTTAAATCACCCAATCGTTTGGCGATCCAATCTACAATCACATCCAATCCGAAATATTTACGCACAATGCCGTTAATCTCACTATACAAAGGATGCTCCTGATTTACTGAAAACAGTTTTTTATTTCCCTTCACTTCTGTGTGCAGCATATTTGCCTCTTCAAAACGATTAAGCTCCAGTCGAATGGCGTTGCTGGATTCTCCAAACTCATTTTCCAGGCCTCTCAAGTAGGCAGAGTTTCCCGGATTGAGAAAGAATTTCAACAGCAGCTTAACGCGGGTTTTAGAAGTAATGAGGGTGTTAATCACCTTTGTTTAATGATTCAATCATATTGTTGCAATTTTTGTAAGGGTATGAAGCGTAAATGATTATCTACAATTTATTTTAGAAACATTTACCGGCGCCTGGGAATAATTGAATCTTTGAAAAATGGTCTCCTATCGTCGATGTAGAGAGCTATAAGTCCATTTTTAAGGAAAAAAATATCCCCTGAATAATAAATAACTTTTCATTGTAAACATCAGATTATCACCATCAATCCCCCTACCCCCTTCTCCAAGGGGGAATTTCTAAGACAACAGTAATGATCTTTTTTAATTATTAAATTCTTTATGAGCTACTACTAGAATCAATATATTAAGCTAAATATTTCAGGAGATAATTATTAGCACTCTTAAAGAGTTTGAAATCGCACCCGTTAACAGGCAGGCCTGTCTGCCGATAAAGCAAGTTTACACACAGCTTCGCCACCTCAGTCCCAGTTGGGATTTACAGAATGAGTAAATAAATTACTCAAAGAAAGAAAAATATTATAGAACAAACAAGCGTATTAGAATTTTGTGGCTTAGAGACACATTCTTGATTAGGCGGTCCTATTCCTGGCTATTAAAAAGGTCGTTAATCACTTTTGTGGAAAGTTTACCTTTATAAACTACCAACCGGTATTTCAAATTAGTTGACTTTTTGTTTGAAATCAGTACGGGTTGCCTGCCTGGATAAGCTGGATTTTGCATACTCCCTTTTTTTCTTAAGATCCATTGTTCAGGAAACATAGGATTGTCCGGATGACACATCATGACAATGCCGGCATTTCCACCATTTTTGGCCAACGATCCTGAAACATCCATCCACGGTCCTGCGCTGACAGGTCCGACAGTTGGGGTAACTTTTCCATTGCTGGAAGTGAATTTAATATCTTCAGGCATTTTCATTCGAACAGAAAAACCACCATAACCTTTCGCGTCATCCGATCCGCCAATTTTCAAATCCGGTTCCAAAGCTAAAAGCGAAATTTCAAAATC
>DAOVVI010000044.1 GCA_030637245.1 Cyclobacteriaceae bacterium | reverse complement strand
ATATTGTTGCAGGGAATTATCAATCCGTCTGATTATGAGATTGATGTAGAGCTAAATAATAAAAATGATCAAAAAGTAATTCAAACCGGAAAAACTATAGAATACGAAGAATCAATCGTATCTAGACATGGAGAGGAAAGGTGGTATCATACTACAAAAAAACCACTTCCCGGTAAGGATGGAATTGTAAATATTCTGGGGATTTCTGTAGATATTACAGATCGAAAAAAACATTCGGATGATTTGATAAAATCCAAACAAACCAAGGAGCAATTTTTGGCGAATATGAGCCATGAAATCAGAACTCCCATCAATGGCATCGTTGGGATGGTGAATCTACTTGAAGAAATCCCAGCTACTGAAGAGCAGAAAAAGTATCTCCACGCCATAAAAATTTCATCAAAGAACCTTCAGGTTATAATTAATGATATATTAGATCTATCTGCCATCGAATCGGGAAATATAAAATTTGAACGAATCGGTTTTAATCTCAAGTCATTCTTCAATACCCTGATTAGCTCGTTCAGTTATGCTGCAAAGCAGAAAGGAATTTTCATCACATTAAATTTTGATCCATATATTGATGAGGTTGTTATTGGTGATCCTGTCCGGCTAAACCAGGTCATTTCAAATTTGATTGGAAACGCGGTAAAATTTACCAAAAGAGGCTATGTGAAGGTGTATGCACTTAAAATTTCTGAAGAAAACAAGCACGGTAATTTTCAGTTTATTGTGGATGATTCCGGTATGGGCATTCCGGATGATAAGATCCAAAAAGTGTTTGAAAATTTTGAACAGGGTGACGTAACGGTCAATAGAAAATATGGAGGAACAGGGCTTGGATTGTCTATCGTAAAACAACTTGTTGAAGCACAGGATGGAAGTATTGATGTGCAAAGTAAACCGAAGAGAGGCACTAAATTTACAGTAAACCTGAAGCTTGAAATTGGCAACGAAGAAGATATGGATGAAACAAAATCGCCTTTGCCAAAATATGAAACATCAGATAAAAAGCTTGACCTCTCAAAATATAAATTACTTTTAGTCGAGGATAACGATGTTAATCTTATGTACACCAGGAAGATTCTTCAGAATTGGAATTGCGCACCTGATGAAGCAAAAAATGGTTTGATTGCCTTAGAAAAGCTGAAAGAGAATGATTATGATATAATTCTTATGGATGTAAGAATGCCGGTCATGGATGGATTTGAAGCCACGAAGTTTATAAGATCAAATTTCAAACCGCCAAAATCCGACATACCAATTATCGCCCTTACCGCCAATGCCATTAAAGGAGATGATAAAAAGTGTATTCAGGCAGGTATGAATGATTATATTTCAAAACCATTTCAACCTGAAACTTTAAAAAATAAGATCATTGGCAATATGGATCTTGAAGGGTTTACGAATAAAGTGGTCAGCAGATCAAAATCAGTACCTGATCAAAACAAGGTAATTGATCTTACTTATCTTAGGGAAATGAGTGATAATGATATTGATTTTATTACTGATATGGTGAAATCATTTATTAATCAGTCTCCAAAGGATATTGAAAATATCCGGTTTCACTATACAAATAACGAGTTTGACGATATGGCTAATTTAATCCATAAAATAAAGCCGTCTATAACGTTCATGGGAATTCATGATTTGAAAGATCTTGTGATAGAATTAGAAGAAAATGCAAAACATAAAAAAATTGATCCGATAAAAGATCAGTTGGAAAAGTTTGAAAAAATTTGCCAGACAGCCATCGAAGAACTAAGAGAAGAATTTGTTTCTTTGAAGTAATACATACATGTTGGATTATATAAAGATTTGCTACCTCAATGTCAATTTAAGTTCCCAATACATCTATGAAAACACCCAAGCTAAGTAAAATTCTTACTGTAGTTTATTTTTCTGTTATAATTAGTTTTTTCAGTTCTTGTAGCAGTAATAATTCTTCCATAATACTCCGATTTGGCCACCAGGCCAACGAATCTGATATCTGGCATAAATCATCATTAAAATTCAAGGAGCTTGTTGAAGAGTTGTCTGAAGGTAGAATTGAAGTGAGAGTTTATCCGGCCGAACAATTGGGAAAGGAACGTGATATGATCAGATCGATTAAAGCGGGAATAGTTGACATGACCACAACCGGAGAAAGCATGCAAAACTGGTCAAAAATTACGGTTTTTTGTGCTGTTCCCTATTTGATAAAAAATTCAGATCATTTGAAAAAAGTAGTTGATGGACCGGTTGGCCAGCGGATTTCAGCTGAAATGATCAAGAATATTGGATTAAGACCTATCGCATATTTCGAGCGAGGTGCCAGAAATCTGACCTCAAATCGACCAATATCTACTCCGGAAGATCTAAAAGGTATTATACTTCGTGTACCGAATGTACCCATATTTGTAAAGACCTGGACTGAGCTGGGAGCAAAACCAACGCCTATGACTTTATCCGAGGTATTTACAGCTTTACAACAGGGTACCGTTGAAGCACAGGAAAATCCATATGCCTTAATTAATAGTGCCGGCTTTTATGAAGTGCAGAAATATGTGAATCTCACAGAACACGTAATCGGTTGGGTGTATGTGGTGATTGGAGAAGAAAAATTTCAATCCCTTCCTGTAGATTTACAAGAAGTAATCATCAATGCCGGAAAGCTCACACAGGAATACCATCAAAAAATATTCAAAGCAGAAGAAAAATATCTTCGCGAAGAATTAGAAAGAAAAGGCATGATTATACAAACTGTTGATAAGGTAGCATTTCAGGAAAAAGCCAGCCGGGCAGTAAAAGAAAGTTTACCAGGAGAATTGATCGAGGTTTATGAAAATATTGAAAAGTTGAATTGATATGAAAATCAAAAAATATGTTGATTTTTTTGTGGAATCTGGAGTAATAATCAGTTTAATTGGAATGATTTTATCGGTTGTAACCCAGGTATTTACACGGTTTTTTTTGGAAAGTGCGCCACACTGGACAGAAGAAGCTGCGCGTATATTTTTTATATTTGCTGTAGCATTTGGTTCGGGTTTAGCTATCAGAGATCATGGCTATGTTCAACTGGATTATTTCCTTGATAAATTCCATGCTAATACCAAGAGTAGAATTCAGGTAATTATCCATGGAGTTATCTTATTTTTTGGGATTCTTATATCGTTTTATTCAATTAATTTTATTCATATAGGATCGTCGGAAACCTCGCCTTCCCTACAAATTAATATGTCTTTCGTGTTCAGTAGTATGTTCATTCTGGGAATCCTGGTCGTATATTATTCAGCGATTGAATTGGTTGTTAAAACAAAACAGAAGAACATATGATCTGGATACTTTTTGCAGTTTTTTTCTTGGCATTACTCTTTGGTGTTCCTATAGCTTTTTCACTTGGTCTCGCTTCATTAGTTTATTTATTATTCGCAGATATACCGCTGGTAATCATCCCTTTAAAGATGTATTCGGGAATTGATGTTTTTGTGTTGCTAAGTATTCCAGGATTTATTTTGGCTGGAAATATCATGAACAACAGCGGCATGACGGATCGTATAATTAAATTTAGTAACAACCTTGTCGGTCATATCCGTGGAGGGCTCGGTCTGGCCAATATTGGCGCTTCCATGATATTTGCCGGAATATCAGGAACTGCAATAGCCGATACGGCAAGCATCGGCTCAATAATGATTCCAGCCATGAAAAAAGAAGGTTATGAAGCTGATTTTTCCAGTGCATTAACAGCGTCTTCATCTACTGTCGGACCAATTATCCCCCCTAGTTTGCCGATGATCATAGCTGGCTCCCTTACCGGCTTATCAATTGGGAAATTGTTTTTAGCCGGAGCAATACCTGGATTACTGCTTGCTTTTGGGCTCATGGGAATTTCATATTATTTATCTGTAAAAAAAGGACATCCAAAAAAAAGCAAGGTTGGAATTAAAAAAATGGGCAAAGGTTTTATTGATGCATTTTGGGCAATATTGATGACCTTCCTTATTCTTTTTGGGATTGTAGGAGGTGTATTTACTCCGACAGAAGCTTCTATTGTTGCCGTTTTGTATGCAGTATTTGTTGGCTTATTTATTTATAAAGAATTAAAAATACGCAAATTACCAAGGATTATCTTAGACTCTACCATAACGACAGCATCCTTAATGGTACTTGTTGGGTTCGCCAATTTGTTTGGCTGGATTCTTATAAGTGAACAAATTCCTCAAATGATTGCATCTTCCTTGCTTTCCATTTCTACTAATAAATATGTACTGCTCATTTTAATCAACATTCTATTGATTTTTGTCGGAACCTTTATGGAGACGATAGCTGCACTTCTTATTCTATTCCCGATATTATTGAAGGTGGCAGTTGGCGTAGGAATTGATCCCACTCAATTTGCCGTAATTGCCGTGCTAAACCTGATCATCGGATTGAACACTCCTCCTGTAGGTGTTTGCCTTTTTGTGGCGTCAAGTATTGGAAAAGTTTCAATTGGAAAAGTAAGCAAGGCAGGATTGCCATTTTTAGTTATAAGTTTAATCGTATTGTTATTGGTTACGTATATTCCGCAAATCTCATTATTTCTCCCTAATTGGTTGATGGATTAATCATCAATTAACTCGAGGCACAATTTCAAACTATCTCTCCAATACGGAATTTTTAAATTAAACGTCTTTTTAATCTTTGATTTGTCCATGAGGCAATATTGAGGTCGTTTTGCAGGAGTGTGGTATTCTGTGGTTTTTAGTGGTTTCAGATTAACATTTATTGATTTTAAATCTAAAACAGCCTTGGCAAAATCGTACCAGGAAGCAACGCCTTCATTGCTGTAATGATATAATCCACAATTTTGCTCCAGATCATATTGATCAGATTTCTTTATAATTTCTATAATCGCTTTAGCCAAATCTCCGGCATAGGTTGGAGTGCCAATCTGATCTACTACTACTCCTAATTCTTCCCTTTCTTTCCCAAATCGAATCATGGTCTTCATAAAATTATTCCCAAATGAACTATAAAGCCATGATGTTCTGATAATCAATGTTTTACGATTAGTCTTTAAGGCAACACTTTCGCCCTCTAATTTGGTAAATCCATAAACACTGACAGGGTCTGGTTTGGCTTCTTCCGTTAGCGGAAGAAAAGTATTTCCTCTAAAAACAAAATCCGTCGAAATGTGAATTAAATATGTATTATTAATAGTACATGCTTCTGCAATATTTTGAACGGCATCCACATTTACAGCCCTGGCAGCTTCAATATTTTTTTCAGCATTATCAACTGCTGTATAGGCAGCACAATTGATGCAAAAGTCAATTTTATGCGTATTAAAAAATGAATTAACCTCAGCGCCATCTGTTAGGTTTAGCTCCTTGATATCTGTAAAAATGAAATGATAAGGTTCGTATGCAGAAATAATATTTAATTCGGATCCTAATTGCCCATTGGCACCGGTGACTAAAATTGTGGTTTTTTCCAATTGATTACTCATTAATATCTACAAATGTAAAAATTGTTTTCATTGCTATTTTCTAAATTGGGTGATTCAATGGAACGATAAGTACTAATGTATTGAGTAAAAAAGACTTAGTAATGAAAATTCAGGATAATATTTTATCCTTTAGCTTTCCTTTCATTAAAAATCAATATCCTAAAACTGTTTAAAATGAGTTTATCAGGCAATATATAATCTCTTTGCAATTGGAACTTCGGCTACAAAATTAAACAAAAATGAAAGTAACTGATTGGATAGTGTACATAAATCTTTATTCCAAAATTGAATTAGTCTATTTCCCTCATACCAAAAAAGGCGGGTTTTACCCCGCCTTTCATTAAACCTAAACAAACTAACTACCTCTATTATCCAATCTTAATCATTCTCACAGGTTTTGGTTTTGCTTCTTCTTTTTTTGGAAGTGTAACATGCAAAACTCCATCTGTGTATTTTGCTTTTACTTTATCACCATCTACCTTATTCTCAGGCAAGGAAAAAGTTCTTTTAAACGAAGAATACTTAAACTCTCTTCTCATATAATTGTTTTCATCAGTTTCTGATTTTGTTTCGTTTTCAGAAGAGAGAGTTAATACGTCATTTTCCAATTCAATATTAAAATCATCTTTATTTAATCCTGGCACAGCTACTTCTACTTCAAAGTTATTATCGTCTTCTTTGATATTAACTGCCGGTAAAGATGAACCATAAGCGTTATTGGCATTTGACCAATCAAATACGTCCTTTGTCAAGAAATCATCAAAAAATGATGGTACACTTGGGAACAATCTGTTACTTCTTTTAATGAGTGTCATTTTATTAATTATTTTAAGTTATACATTTGTTTTATTTTTCTCACTACCCATTAATCAATTCCCATACCAATGCGTTTATTATGGATTTCTAATGACAATTGGCTGCTTTTAATGCCATCATGTCACCTTGAGTGGAATAATGTTATTTTTAGCAGTCAATATGACAGTATAATTGAATCAGCATATCTAATGTGTTATTTGTACTTTTCTGTGATTTGGGATTCAATCGTGGTTCAAATAGTTGTAAACTGTAGTGAACCTCAAAATGAACGTGATTATGAAATTGATGATTTCGCTCAATGAAGATTTCTGAATTTCTATGGTCTCTATTTGTTTGAATATATGAACAATTCTGAAGCACCGGTCAGTCTATATTAATGTCAATCAGAACTCATTCGTTAAATAGTCTAATCAACGTAACACCATGTGGCTGAATTTCCGTGATAAAACGGTCAGAAAATGTACCCAGGTCTTTTTGACGCCAAAGGTCTCTTATGTGTTTATTCCCTGATATCTCCAGATCATCCCAGGTTATAGTAATTTTTTTGACTTCATCATTTAAATTAAAAATTCCTACAGAAATGGAGCCATCGATCATCGGTTTCACCATTACAAACTGATGATCTGTTTTTTCTAATAGCATTGCCTGTTTCCCCAATGGATCCTGGTTAACCTCAATCACCTCATGATTACAAAGTACATTTAATGTGAATTTATCTAGCTTCGCCATATCACCGCTGAAAATTAACGGAGCAGCCATTAATGACCACATCGACATATAGCTGTATTGTTCATTGGGAGTAAGGTCTGTTGGTGTGCCTTCCGCCATACCATGAGCATTCCCAACCCAACCGATTAAAATATAATCCGGATCATTCCAACCACCGGGTATTGCATATTTTGCATGCCGTGCATTGCTTAAGCCAATTGAGTAAAATCCGGGCAGATTCTTGCGTTCCTCCAGGCCAAGATCACCTGTCGTTCGCCAGCAATTTCCCACTTCTCCTCCCCACTCCCATACATTACCCATTCCATACTGGCAGAGATTTAGCACGATATCCCTGTCCTGTTTTTGCAATTCATCCCACATCAAAAGGTAGGGCCGGATAAAATAATCCGGATCACTCTTCTTCCCTGCTACCTTACGATAACTGCACCAGTCATATTTCAGGAAATCATATCCCCAATCAGCAAATGTAGCCGCATCCTGGGCTTCATGTTTATAACTCCCCTCATAACCCGCACAGGTACTTGGTCCGGGAGAAATATACAATCCTGCCTTCAATCCTTTAGCATGAATGTAATCGGCCATTCCTTTCATATCCGGGAATCGTTTGTTGGGGATGATCACACCTTGTTTGTCTCTTCTCTTTCCATTAATATCCACGTCTTCCGATTTCAACTTCATCATCCAGCAATCATCAATGTTAACATACTGATAACCATAATCGGCCATACCGGTGGCAATCATTTGATCGGCGGCTTCCCGCATGGTTTTATCACTGATCCGGTCATAATGAATGTACCAACTGTTCCAACCCATTGGAGGCGTCAGCGCAAGCTTATCTCCCACATCAAGGGTAAACTCTCTGGAAAAATGCCCAAAGCTGTTTTTAGCTTTTAATATCATGGTGTAAGATCCCGGTTTTTCTATTATTCCAGTCATTATACCCGTTTCTTTATTGAGCAAAACTCCTTCCGGTATATCTTCAGCCTCAAATTCTATTGGCCTTTCACCGGTACAGGGTACTCTGTAAATCAAAGGCGATCCGGGTCTCAAACCGTATAGCGAAGGGCTATTTATTCGTGGTGATTGCGGTGGTGCCGGGGTGAGAATATATTCTTCATATTTTCCATTTACACTTTCCTGAGACATTATTTGGACTGGTATGCTCAGAAACAAAAACAATATTAAAGATCTCATAGACGGATTTGTTTAAGTTATCGATATTTTATAATTATTTTAGGTACCGCTAATAATTCATCAATTTAGAAAGTGCTTCAATTTTTACAACTGAATTTATCTTCTTATTTTAAAGAATCGAAAATCCATTTTTTAATTTAAATCACTCACATCACAAAATGAGTAAATTCAATACAAAATATATCTTCTCCATCGCT
>DAOVVI010000335.1 GCA_030637245.1 Cyclobacteriaceae bacterium | reverse complement strand
TTCCGGGATCGATCCAAAGGGACTTCTACGTGCTTTGGTTGGGAAACTCACTTTTTCATTCCGGGGAGGGGGGAGTACGATCACTATGCAATTGGCTGAGAATATTTTCAGGACCATGACTGAGAATCAGGGCAGTTTGTACAAAATTGATTTTTTGAGACCGTTCATCATAAAGATTAAAGAATGGATCATTTCCATTCAACTGGAAAAATCATTTACCAAGGATGAGATTATTGCGATGTATTTCAATACCATCTTTTTCGGTCATAATTCATATGGAATTAATACCGCTGCAACTACTTTTTTCAATACGACTCCGGACAGCTTAAATTACCAGCAATCAGCCTTGCTGATCGGAATGTTAAATGCGCCTACAAGGTACAGCCCGATTTCCAACCCTGAAATGTCGCTAAATAAAAGGACTGAGGTACTTTATAATCTTTATAAATTTGACTTTATACCAAGGGAACTATTTGACTCATTGAAAGTACTCCCGCTTGGAATTGAATATACATTGCAAGATCATCTCACCGGACCAGCCCCATATTTCAGACAGGTAATCCGGCCTCAGCTAATTTACTGGGCAAAAGAAAATGGCTACAATCTGTTTGAGTCCGGTTTGCGGATACATACTACAATCGATAGCCGCTTGCAAGCGTATGCAGAACAGGCAATGACGAAGCATATGACCGATCTTCAGGAAATCTTCAATGCCCATTGGGATGGCCGAAATCCCTGGCGTTATGAAGATGGAAAAGAGATTTCTGATTTTTTAGAAAATAAAATTAAAAACACTGAGCACTACAGAAAATTGGTTGCAAAGTATGGAAAGAAGGCAGATTCTGTTGATATCATTTTGAACACCCCCTATAAAATGAATGTTTTTTCCTGGCAGGGTGATATCGACACACTGATGAGCCCGATAGATTCGCTAAAGTATTACAAGAATTTCCTACAGTCGGGCTTCATGTCAATGGATCCTAAAAACGGTCACATAAAAGCCTGGGTAGGAGGGATTGATTTCAAGCATTTCAAATATGATCATGTGAGGCAAGGAAGAAGGCAGCCCGGGTCAACATTTAAGCCTTTTGTATATACGGCAGCTATTGACCAGGGCTATTCTCCATGCTATATTGTTGAGGATGCACCTACTACATTTAATTTGCCCGGTCAGCAGCCTCCGACTTACACTCCTCAAAATTTTAATCAAAAATTTACCGGGGAGAAGATGACATTAAGACAAGGAATGGCCAGATCAAAAAATGCCATTACAGCATTTGTAATGAAAGAAATGACAACTCCGGAAACTGTTGTGAAATATGCAAAGGAACTTGGAGTTGAAAATCCATTGGAGGCTGTACCTTCTTTGTGTCTTGGAACAAGCGATGTCTCGGTTTATGAGTTGGTTGGCGCTTATTCTGCATTTGTAAATAAGGGAGTTTATACAAAACCATACTTTATTACCAGGATTGAGGATAAATACGGTAACATCATCCAGGAGTTCCCTCCGCGAACCAGGGAAGTATTAAGTGAAGAAACTGCCTTCCTGATGGTATATATGCTTATGGGCGCTACTCAGGAAACCGGAGGTACAGCAGTTGGATTAAGTCCTGAAGTTCGGATAGACAATGAGATCGGAGGCAAAACCGGAACCACCCAAAATGCTTCAGACGGTTGGTTTATTGGATTGACCAAAGATCTGGTTAGCGGAGGATGGACCGGTGGTGATGAGCGAAGTATTCACTTCAGATCATCTGTTCTTGGCCAGGGAGCGAGAATGGCCAGGCCAATTTGGGATTATTACATGCAAAGTGTATATGCCGATTCCTTATTGGGATATGAAAAAGGGCCATTTCCAAGACCAATTAGACCTCTATCAGTAGAGATTAATTGTGATGCCTATCAAAACCCCGAATTGGCTGATATGGATTCCGTTGACATTGAGCAGGCGATCGACCGGCTGGATCAGGATGAAATATTTTAAGTTAGAAAACAGGAGTCGGGAGCCGGAAGACGCTAGCTGGCAGGCGAGGCAGAGAAGGCTGAATTTGGTCCAGCCTCAGACCTAAAGCCCGGAGGGAAGGCTTCAACTTATTTTACTAATAAACCTAAAAAAAGCATCAAATTCCTATGAATTTTTGTTATGGAAATTCCCAGATATACACCGGACGAAGTAAAAAAAATCCCTAAGAAACCGGGCGTTTATCGATTCTATAATAAAGATTCTGTAGCCATTTATGTGGGTAAGGCCAAAAATCTCAAATCCAGGGTTTCAAGCTATTTCAATGACCTTTCCGGACAAAACAGGAAAACCTATAAGATGGTTTCTGAAATTAGCCACATCGAGTTTACCATTGTAAATACGGAATTTGACGCCCTTCTTCTGGAAAATTCACTAATTAAAGAGTATCAGCCAAAATATAATATCCTGCTAAAGGATGATAAAAGCTTTCCTTACATCACGGTGGTAAATGAATCATTTCCAAGGGTATTCAGTACCAGGCGCGTTGACCGGCGAAAAGGCAAATATTACGGACCTTATACCAGTGTCCGGGCCATGAAAAATGTGCTTGAGTTGATACGTAACCTGTATTATGTGCGCACATGCAATTTGAATTTATCACAGGAAAATATAAAAGCAGGTAAATTTAAAGTCTGCCTGGAATATCATATCGGAAAATGCAAGGGCCCCTGTGTAGGATTGCAAACTGAAGAAGAATATCTGAATGATATCAGACTGGCAAAGGATATCTTGAGAGGAAACCTTGTCCCTGTGCGTGGATTTTTTAAAGAACATATGCAACAGGCAGCAGAACAACTTGATTTTGAAGGTGCTCAATTGATGAAAGACAAACTGGAGCTGCTTGAAAAATTCCAATCGAGAACCGTCATCGTAAATCAGAATCTCACGGATATTGATGTATTTGGAATCACTTCAGATGAAAAAACAGCTTATATCAACTATGTGAAAATAGCCAATGGCAGTATTATTCTGAGCAAGACTGTCGAGGTAAAAAAGAAATTGGAAGAGTCAGATCATGAATTGTTGGCCCAAATGGTTATTGATCTAAGACAACGATACAAAAGCTCTTCAAAAGAAATCCTTTCCAACGTTGATATCGAATACGATCTTGATGTTGAAAGTCGTGTACCCAAGATTGGGGATAAAAGAAAACTTGTTGAGCTGGCATTAAAAAATGCGCTTTTCTACAAAAAAGAAAAGCTTTCTATGGCCAAACCCGAAGGATATAGAGAGAAGCGGGTTTTGGAACAGCTCCAGGATGATCTGAAATTAAAGTCCTTACCTGAGCATATCGAGTGTTTTGATAATTCTAATCTTGCGGGGAGCAATCCGGTAGCTTCTATGGTTTATTTCAAAAATGGTAAACCTGCTAAAAAAGAATACCGAAAGTACAACATCAAATCAGTCACAGGGCCAAATGATTTCGCATCCATGGAAGAAATCGTATTTAGAAGGTATAAAAGATTGTTGGATGAAGATACACCCTTGCCCGATTTGGTTGTGGTGGATGGAGGTAAAGGTCAATTATCCTCAAGCGTACTGGCATTGAAGAAATTGGGAGTTTATGGCAGTTTGCCAATTATTGGAATAGCCAAACGGCTGGAAGAAGTCTATTTTCCAAACGATGAATTTCCAATTCATATAAACAAAAAATCCGAATCCTTAAAACTCCTTCAGCAAATCAGGAATGA
>DAOVVI010000354.1 GCA_030637245.1 Cyclobacteriaceae bacterium | reverse complement strand
GGCAAACATTGGCCCTAGAGGTGTGGTAAACCGTACAATATTAATTATGGACTTATCCTTTGACTTTGTTGGAGGTTTACCAAATATGGAAATATAGCCATTATTGAAACCGCTCAATGAATCATAACCGCTTTCGAATGCAGTTGCGGTTACACTTGTTCCCTCTGAAATTTTAGTAAAGGCAGAATTGATCCGAAGCAATCGCTGGTAAGCCTGAAATGTAATTCCATGATGTTTTTTAAACCAGCGCCTGACCTGATTGGGCTCAATCCCTCTTTTTACAAGGTCATAATCCTTCAATCTCAAATAAGGATCATCGTTGAGTTCTTTGATTAATTCTTTTATGATATCCGGTGTTTCATTTTGGTTTTCCAAAGGTTTACATACTTTACAAGGTCTATAACCATGAAGTATTGCTTCTTCAGGAGTATCATAGAATTCAACATTTTCAGGTTTCGGTTTTTTCGCTGTGCAACCAGGTCTGCAAAAGATACCGGTAGTTTTTACTGCTGTAATGAAAATCCCTTCATATTCCGGATCTTTACGGATTATGGCCTGGTACTTATCTTCAAAGGTTAGTGATGATTTCATATCTCAAAGGTAAAAATCTTAGATTATCCATGCTACCGAAAAATTGACATGGAATTTTCAATCAATAATCCTATCCAGCTTTTCGAATACAAAAACCTCCTGTCCACTTTCAAGTTTTACCTTACCGAAGCCTACTCCAATTAGTTGGGCTCCTTTCCAACCCCGGTTTTGAAGTTTGATGGACTCCACATTTTTGTGGAAAAACTTGGTTTTCAATTCTCCACAAAAATCTGATCCATAACAATTCATCACTATAAAACTTTCCCCATTGATTTCAGCTCGTCGTTCAAAATAGTAATCGACCTTCGATGGATTTTCACCAATCAATCGCATCAGTTCATTTTGATATGCCCATGAGTTTTTATCCTTTTGATTTAATATTTCATTTGCATTTTCATGGCAACCGGGTTGATTGCAACTAACAATAACAAAAGCGAAGAGAAAATTAATTGCGGATGTTTTCATTCTTTAAATCACTTTTTGTCTAAAACAAATAGTTTTTGAAATGCTTATAAGCGGGACAAAAAAAATAAAAACCGTCACTCTGAATGGAACGCAGTGGAATGAAGAGTGACGGTTTTTAATTACGTCATTGCAATGATGCGAAGATTAATCCTCCAAAATCAACTCAATTACCGGAATTTCAACTGGTGGCTTATTGACCGGCAAACTCAAATTGATGTCATTTTGGGATAGTTCCTGCTTGACCCAATGCCCTCTGGGTGCTGAGATCTTGATTTCTGATGCATCATGTAAAAACTGTGCATATTTAATTTTCCCCTTATATCCTTTCAATGTGAAATTCTGCAGGGGATAGTCCAGCAAATGGATGTACAATCTATTGGTTTTTGGATTGTACGTGAGGAGGCTATGATCGGGAACGCTGAAAGATTCCGGCGCCTCGGTACAGTCATAAATGGAGCGGCTGTTAAATTTCATCCAGTCTCCCATGGAATTCAGGGCATTTTCAGCACGGTAGTCAATAGTTCCGCGACCGGTCGGTCCTACATTGAGCAGCAGGTTACCGCCTTTGCTGACAGATTCGATCAGCAGTACGAGCAATTGTTTGGTGTCTTTCCAGGTATGTTCATCGCGGTAATATCCCCATGAACCGGAGAAAGTCTGGCATGTTTCCCATGGAATTTTCTTGCCTTCGTAAGTCGGCCATTCCGGTACTTTGAACTGCTCGGGAGTGGTGAAGTCCCATCCACCGGCATAGTCTTTAAGATCTGCGCGGTCATTGACAAGGATTTCCGGTTGCAACTCCCTGACCAACTTCATAAGCTCTACTGATCCCCAATCATCATGGTCTTTTCCAAACTTGCCCGGAAAAGAAAAATCGAGCCACAAAATATCTATTTTTCCATAGTTAGTCAGTATCTCCCGAACCTGGTTTTTCAGATATTCCCGGTACACACTCATGTCCCGGTCTTTGTTGAGCTCATCATATTCTTCCTGGGTATTGACGCTTTGCGGATGTACCCTGTCGATGGTATATTCCGGATGATGCCAATCTATCAGTGAGTAATAAATTCAGATTTTCAATCCTTCGGCTTTGAAGGCGTCCACCCATTCTTTGAGCGCATCTTTTCCGTATGGAGTATTCGTAGCCTTATAATCAGTAAACTTTGAATCAAAAAGTGTAAATCCCTCATGGTGTTTTGAGGTGATTACAGCATATTTCATTCCAGCCTTTTTAGCCATTTTGGCCCACTCGGCAGGGTTGTAGAGATCAGGATTGAAATTGTCAAAATATTTTTGATATTCTTCATCGGGAATTCGTTCGCGTTTCTTCACCCATTCGTGGCGGCCTGCCAGGGCATAAGATCCCCAGTGGATAAACATACCGAAACGATCGTTCTGCCACCATTCCAGTCTTTTGGCTTTGGCTTCTTCGGTTTCGTTCCAGATTTTCTTTTGTGCAAATGAGGATTGGCAAATTAATAATGCCAGCAAGATCGGGAGTATTATTTTCATGATTTTGGGTTTTGAAATAGATAAAAAAAGATTTGAGTAAATTTAGTTAAAACACAACTACTGAACAATTAATTTCTTTTGCCGTGGCCGGATAAACCCATTCATTTTCGCCTGCGGTCTCTTCCACATAATATTCAAAATCATCCGTAAAAGGTGGAAACCGGCACATCGATCTCAAACACATTTCTTGTCATATAAGTCAATTGAATTTCATTATATGATGTTTCTCCCAGGTTTCTCCACATAAGTTTTCCATGGATTTTTGATGCTTTTTTGCCCAATTATTATACCTCCCTACATTTTCACTTGAGTCGTATTTAGGTAAGCTGCATGTGTTTAACGATTATAAAAAAAGGAAAAAAGTCCCTGAAAAGAGATGAATTGAACCATCTTATTACAAATCAATTCATTAAATTTACAAAGTAATTTTTTTAAATATGAACACTGCCCAACAAGGAATTTTTAGTGAAGGTACTACTGCTTTCATCTATTTAGAATACAAGCTCAATTTTTCAGGAGATCAGAATGAATTAAAGGCGGCACTAAGAAATATTAATAAACTAAACGATGAAAATGTCAGCATAGTAATTTGTTTTGGAAAGAAAGCATGGGATTGGATAAATCCCGATTGGTCTCCCGACAACTTAGTCGATTTTGTTGAGGTAGTTGGTGAGGCCGGTTATTCAATGCCATCTACACAAAGAGATCTTTTTTTCTGGCTGAACAGTAATCATAAAGACAGCAATTTTGATGTTGCCAGGGCCATCGACAACGAAATGAAAACCATAGCAAGCCTGGAACTTGAGCAGGAAGGCTTCAGATATCATGACTCCAGGGATTTTACAGGCTTCGTCGATGGCACCGAAAACCCAAAGGATGATGACAGGTTAGATATTGCTTTAGTACCGGAAGGAAAACCGGGAGCAGGAGGAAGTCATGTCTTCACCCAGAAATGAATACACGATTTAGAGGCTTTTCATGCGCTGCCAGTTAAAATGCAGGAAAAAAT
>DAOVVI010000562.1 GCA_030637245.1 Cyclobacteriaceae bacterium | reverse complement strand
TTTACCGGATTTATTGCCAATAGACCAACCTGCCCTATTGCATGGAGACATGTGGAGTGGAAATGTAATGGTCGGCAGCAACGGGAAAGCTTGCTTGATTGATCCTGCAGTTTATTACGGGCATCGGGAGATAGAGTTGGCTTTTACCCAAATGTTTGGCGGCTTTGATAACAAATTTTATGTGTCGTACAATGCAACTTATCCCTTGGATCCGGGCTTTGAAGAAAGGGTGGATATCTATAACATTTATCCCCACATGGTCCATGTAAACCTTTTTGGCCAATCCTACCTGAATGGCGTGGAAAGAGTTTTGAGGAAGTATTTGTAGTTTATTTTAACCTTACCTTCCCAACCAGGCCACATTTTACCAGGGTTTTGTCTTTATACCTGGAAGTCCAGTATTGAGTTGTTTTGTTGTTTTTCAGGGAAGAACAGTAATTTGCCAAAAGCGTCGTGACTTTGATTTCAAGCTTGTTTTTACCTCTATTCAAACTTCCATTGATCACAAACTTATTATTTCCCCACCAGCTTAATCCAAGATTTTTACCATTCAATTTAACTTCCGCTGTTTCATAAACTTCATCGATAGTTAATACGGAGAAATTCGTGTCTCCTATTTCAAACTGTGTTTTGTAGGATATTTTCCCTCCAAAATTTTTAAAGTCAGAAAGTTCATTTATGGGTATCAGTTTATTCAGTTCTATGGATTCGGAACGGTTATCAACCTGTTTTAATGTCACTTCCCATGTGCCTGATATTTCCTTACCTTCTGCCGGTTCGGTTATTTCCCGGGCATTATTAGCTCCTGGATTTTCCAGTGAATCGAAAACTATTAGCATAGATTCCAAAGGCTGAAGATAAATACTTATTTGCCCATTATCATTTTGATTTAGTTTTGATTTTTCGCCTGTTATAGGATCCCACCGGGTAGCATACTTTGTTTTTTCTCCAAAAGAAATATTGCTAACGAAATCCTCATGCCGATCGACATTAGCAAGGAAGAGAATTTCGGTACTTTCCTTTCGGTGCTGGATTTGAAATAGTTCTGGGCCCGGATTAGAGATTTCTACATTTGGAGTTATTCCGCAATTATTCATAATCTGACCGGCCCAATTCATCAATAGCTCAGGAGTTTTTTGAAGTTCATCTTCAGGAGATGGTGCAGTAAGGATCCCTGCGTTAAACGCAGTTTCCATGGATTTAATAATAATTCCATCATTTTTAGGTGCGCCTATCATATGTGGTGATCGCCTTGGTTTTTTACCAATTATTACTATTTGCGCTCCTTGCCGGGTCAGTTCATCAATTTTTTTTGCACCATCAGATGTTATAGTTTCTATATCGCAAAGCAATAATATCTCATATTTCATTGCTCCGATAATAATGCTTCCTCCTTCCATCCTGGCATTTTTCAAAAGGTTGCTGTTAATATAGTCGCTACAAAAACCCAAATGGTTTAGCGCCTGCCAGATGGAATGTAAATACCATGGTTCCAAATTGAATGGATTTCTATCTAATCCATAATCGCTCCAGATATCTTGCGTTGGACCCATAATGGCAACCTGGCTAATTGGTAAAGAATCCTGGAAAATCTGTGAAAGCCTGCTGCTGTATTGCGACCATTCCGGCATATACTGCCACCAGGGATTGTTTTCATTGAAGTAGCAGCCATATCGGATCCACCCGGGAAATTCTGCATCCGGCGGTGAGTAATTAAATCCATGAAGAACCTGGTGGTTGATACCGGTGGTTATATTCAGATCAGTGGCTTGTTTTATATATTTTAAAGAAGCCTTAAATACACCGGAAGTATTTGTCATGGCTTCGGAGCTGATAATCTTTCTATTAGCCAAATGACCGGCAGAGGAAGCATATTTATTCCAAATCGCATACCTGATATCATTCACATCTGCAT
>DAOVVI010000442.1 GCA_030637245.1 Cyclobacteriaceae bacterium | reverse complement strand
CGTAGATATAAGTCATGTGACCGATAATTAAAAAATTGGAAACGATTCCTTCCTCAAAGTTCGTTTCAATTCCTGTTACATAAGCATCTCCAACATTGTTCTTGGTATAAACCCAGCTTCCTTTTATCAGTGAATCACCATGATAGGTCGTAGGAATACGGTCAATCAGATCTGCGATTCGTGAATAAAACCCGGCTACATTCAGACTAAATGAATTTACCGCCAGTTTATATCCCAATTCGTAGTTTGTTGATTTTTCCGGTTTTAAGTTGGCTGGAGGAACTTCCACTCCATAATCAAAGTCCCCCAAAGAACTGATGTCGTTAATGTTTGGCACCCTGAACCCGCTATTCACAGTGACATACAAATTGTTATTGTTGAATTTGTAGCTAATGCTGCCATTGCCGATCAGCGATGAGCTTGCTAATCCTAAGTCACCAAACATGGCATCCTCCGCTGTATTTGATGTATAATTATACCGCCAGCCCAATTGAAATGTCCACCTTTTTATGGTGTATAAATTAGAATTATAAAATGCTGTTGTGAAAGAACTCGACCCATCGGGGTATAAACCACGCGAAAAGACGGTATCCTGTCCTGTTTCAACGTTTTCCAGTTTTCTGGTACTGCCGATCCAATCGTAATAAAAATCACCTCCAAAAACAGATTCAATTTTTTTGAAAAGCACGACATTTAGTGAGGCGTTCAATCCCAGGGTTGAAACATCATCCCGTTCGTTTTTATTAATGGGTGAATCGTTTTTTCTGGTGTCCCTCTCCTCGTTCGACTGCTGGAAAGAGGCTGTAAGTTGAAAGTTTTTAAAAGGAGAGTCGAACCATTCCTGTTCAAAACGAGCATAAGTCAATTGCCGTTGTTGCAATGTAAAATTATAGTATTTATAGTCTTTTTGAGCAACCTGATCATATCGTGGAACTGAATCCTGGCGCAGCCATTGATAGTTTAAGGTGAGCTTCCGGTTTTCTGAGATTCGCCAAAGTCCTTTAAAAAGAAAATCTTTTTCGGAATAGCCAGACGGGCTTTCATAGCCCAGATCTCCTCCGGCATGAAGGTCCCCGAAATCGCGGATGCTTCCGTTGAGGATATAAGCAAATTTCTTCAAGTTACCACCTAACTCAACATTCCCAGTATATTCCATTCCATGACTCATGAACTGTCCGCCAACACTTCCATATATTTTCTTATCCTTTTCGAAAGAAGGTGAAATGGTATTGATATTAATGGTGCCACCAATGGCATCAGAGCCGTAAAGAGTTGAACCAGCTCCCCTGAGTACCTCAACAGCATTGACTGTAAAAGGAGAAATTGTATTGAAATACTGGTTTGGCCCGTATCGGAATGTACTATTATTCAAACGTATGCCATCAACTAATAGCAGGGTGTAATTCCCTGTAAGCCCCCTGATAAATGGCGAACCTCCTCCATGATTGGTTTTTTGCAGCCACACTCCGGCAGTAGTTGACATGGCTTCTGCCATCGACCTTGAAATATTTACACGGATGCTTTTCTCAGAAAGATAGGAGATGGAAGCCTGCTGCAAAGAAACCGGCAGGCTGTTTTTGGTGACGCTAACCTGAATAGCATGGAGCATAACAGGGGCTTGCTCCAGGTAGATTACCATCGCTGCTTTTTTGGTATCGGGAACAAATCGCATACTTTGATACCCTACATGTGAAACCAGCAAGGTATCCCCATTTCCTGTGTTTATTTCAAAGTGTCCATTCAAATCGGATGTACAACCCACTGTGCTGTTGTTTATAATAATGTGAACCCCCGCTATGGGTTTTTGGGTGCTTTTATCCAAAACAGTACCCTCCAGATTTTGAGCAGTGAGGAGCGTATTTGATAAAACAAAAGATAATAATATGCCGATTATGCGCATTTCCAATAATTGATTTATGTTCCGTCCTATTTCCTACAAAAGATAAAAAGCGGAAATCTGTGATTCTTTCCAAATATACATTAGGATAGATTCATATTCAGGGGTGAAATAGGTGAATGTTCCACCGAAATGTATTAAAATATCAGAAGCATCTAAGGTTGAAATGGTGGTCCTTTGTAAAATATTATCTAAAAAGTACCACTGATGCTTTCAGGCATAGATTATTTTATTGTTATCGCCTATATAGTAGGCATAATGCTCCTCGGCTTTTACTTCAGAAGATATATTGCTACCTCAGAGGACTATTTTTTAGGAGGCAGAAGTTTACCTTTCTGGGCCATCGGCATGTCTATCGTTGTCTCAGATATCGGTGCAATGGATTTTGTAGGTGTTTCCGGACAGGCCTACCGCTACGGAATTTCAGTAGGGAACTTTGACTGGATCGGATCGGTGCCAGCCATGTTGCTGGCCGCATTTATTTTTATCCCCTACTTCTGGCGGGGAGGAATGTACACCATTCCCGAGTACCTGGGAAGAAGATACAACCGTCATGTGCGCACCATTGCATCCGTCACATGGATCACCTTTTTCGCCGTGGATCTGGGGGTGCTTTTCTGGGCTAGTGCTGTGCTCCTGAATGTACTGATGGGATGGCCAGTCTGGCTCTCAATTATGCTCACAGCCAGTGTTGTTGGTTTGTATACCTACTTCGGGGGGATTACAGCGGTGGTTATGACTGATGTGGTTCAACTGGTAATCATGTTTGTAGGGGGATTAACCCTGACTTTCTTAGGCTTTCAGGCTGTTGGAGGTTTTGACGGATTGGTTGACAAAATAAGCACCATGGGACCGGAATACAGAAATCATTTCGATCTTATTCAACCATCTGATACCAAAACACCATTTCCCTGGACCGGCATTCTGTTCGGACTTACTTTTGTAATGGCCAATGCTTATATGATCGGAAATCAAACAATTGTCCAGAGGTGCCTGACGGCTAAAAATGAATGGCATGCAAAAGCAAGTATGATATTTGCTTCCGGACTTAAGATGCTGGTTCCCATACTTGTCCTTTTTCCCGGAATGATG
>DAOVVI010000219.1 GCA_030637245.1 Cyclobacteriaceae bacterium | reverse complement strand
TGAAGTAAACCACATTGCTCCGAAAACCGGAGATTTATCATTTCCTTTTATTGCAATTGCAGCGCGGGCTTCAATTTTATTTTTATCATAACTTTCTATCTGTGGTTGATAAATGGTAATTACGCCTTTTTTGAATTTGACGTCACGAGGCCATCCCAGTTCATCGAGATCAATATCGTCACTAAAAACAGGTGGAATACACAGAAAAAAAAGGATGAGACTTGAAATAATTTTCATAAGGATATGTATCAGTTGATTTACTTTTAACAAAGGAATGGAAAATTAATTGTTTTTGATCATTAGAATATCATAAATTCAGATTCTAATTCTAAACTAACTAACTCCCATATTGAAATTTTTTAATCAAAAAGAAATACAAAAAACGCTACAGTATCCGGAATTGATAGATAAACTTGAAACTTCTTTCCGAAAGAAATATGAAGTTCCATCAAGGATGCATTACAACTTTCAATCGGGAGAAGGAGAGCAGAATTCGACTCTATTATTGATGCCGGCATGGAAAAATGAAAAGTATGTCGGGCTGAAAATAATTACTGTTTCGCCATACAATAATTTAAAAGATCTGGCTACTATCCAGGGTGTTTATATTTTGATGAGTGCAAAGGATGGAAAAGTGATTGCACAGTTTGACGTCAAATCGCTTACAAATTTGAGAACTGCGGCTTCATCAGCACTAGCATCAAAATACCTTTCCAGAAAAGACGCTTCAACACTGCTTATGATTGGTACAGGTGCGCTGGCTCCTGAATTGATCAAGGCCCATTGTTCAGTTAGGCTGATTAACAGCGTATTGGTTTGGGGGAGGAATTTTGAAAAAGCCAACCGGCTGGCTCAACAGCTTTCGATTGATGGAGTGGAAGTGACGCCGGTAAAAAAAATGGATGATTACATATCAAAAGCCGATATTATCTCTACTGCCACAAGCAGCTCTGCCCCATTGGTTTTTGGAAATAATCTAATTCCCGGTCAGCACCTCGATCTGGTAGGCGCATTCAAGCCTACATGGAGGGAGGCTGATGATCAGGCAATCATAAAATCCACTGTTTTTGCAGACACAAGAGAAGGGGCATTGAAAGAATCTGGAGAGTTATTGATTCTCATGGAAAAAGGATTATTCAAACCAGAAGATATAAAAGCAGATCTCTTTGATTTATGTAAAAATCAAAAATATGGGAGATGCTCAGATAATGAAATTACCAGCTTTGTTTCCGTAGGTTATGGACTGGAAGATTTAGCCGCAGCGGAATTGGTTTGGGAAAAACAGTTGAATTGAAGTACACCTGCTTTATGACTGGATTGCGTTTTATTTTCCTTTTGAGGTGGAAGTTGGGGATGGGTTAATTTCCGGGGTACAAATAGCAGATTCGAAAAATAACCATAATTGGCCAGGATTTATTTTTAGCCTGCCAGATGACTCTACAGAATTTAATATCAAATGGAAAAGTTTTACCTGGCATATGCGGAGAATTGATTTGTTTTTCAAAAAAGCTTCTTGGGAACAGACGGTAATCCTTTCAAGATTCAGACCGGTATGCTCGATTGATTTATAGAAATCTAAATCTTTGTTGAGTGTGTTCGCCAGATCAATAGTCAGAGAAATTATCTCGGGCCAGCGTGTCAATACCACCTGTTTCCTCCCCCAAACCCCCTCAAAGAGGGTGAAATCTCCCCCGCTGCTGGGGGATTAAGGGGGTGGAGTTTCAGGATGCTTCTCAATCCAGCCTTCCAATTTTCTTTTCATTCCATTGATGTCTGTTAAAACCTCTTCATCTGTAAATCCTAAGAATCTGAACCGTTCGATTCTAAGACCTTCTGGCCCTTTTCATCATTTAAAAATACTTCTTCATAAGAAAGACTAATCCCATCAATTCGATAATTAGCATTAATTCCAAACACATAAAATCAGCAATATAGCCTGGCTCTGGTCACTGCCTTCTAAATTGATTATTTTCAAACTTACCTTGGCAAAAAACAATATTAAAGCTTACTTTTGCACTTGTTTTTTAATTGTCTAAATTTTTTAGCAAGGAACATGTCAAATAAAGGAAAAGTAGCGCAAGTAATCGGACCGGTTGTAGATGTTAGTTTTGAAGAAATCGGAGAAATTCCAAGTATTTATGAGGCACTTGAAGTAACCAGGCCGGATGGTCAGGTAGTCGTATTGGAATGCCAACAACACCTTGGAGAGGATCGCGTGCGAACTGTTGCCATGGACAGTACCGAAGGGCTAATGAGAGGAATGGAGGTTATTGCGACCGGGACGCCTATCAAAATGTCTGTTGGTGAAAATATTAAAGGCAGGTTATTTAATGTGGTTGGAGAAGCAATTGATGGTATCCCACAGCCAAAAACAACCGGAGAATTGCCAATTCACAGACATGCTCCTAAATATGAAGAATTATCTACAAGTTCTGAAGTTTTATTCACAGGAATAAAGGTTATAGACTTACTGGAGCCCTATGTAAAGGGCGGTAAAATTGGTCTATTTGGCGGTGCCGGTGTTGGAAAAACGGTAATTATCATGGAGTTGATCAATAATATCGCCAAAACTTATGCAGGAATTTCAGTATTTGCCGGTGTCGGTGAAAGAACCAGAGAGGGAAATGACCTGCTTCGGGAAATGCTTGAATCTGGTGTTATTAAATACGGCGATGAGTTCATGAAATCCATGGAAGAAGGCAAATGGGATCTTTCTAAAGTTGATCAAACTGAGCTCTCAAAATCACAAGCCACATTGGTGTTTGGCCAAATGAATGAGCCTCCCGGCGCACGTGCCAGAGTGGCCCTTTCAGGTCTTACGGTTGCAGAGTATTTCAGAGATGGAGATGGAACCGGAAAAGGAAGTGACATCCTTTTATTTATTGATAATATATTCAGGTTTACCCAGGCAGGTTCTGAAGTATCCGCTCTTCTTGGAAGAATGCCATCTGCGGTAGGTTATCAGCCGACACTTGCTACTGAAATGGGAGAAATGCAGGAGCGAATCACATCTACCAAGAGAGGTTCAATCACGTCAGTGCAAGCTGTGTATGTGCCTGCAGATGACCTTACAGATCCTGCTCCGGCAACGACATTCACACACCTTGATGCAACTACTGTGCTTTCAAGGAAAATTGCCGAGCTTGGTATCTATCCTGCTGTGGATCCTTTGGATTCTACCTCAAGAATCCTAAATCCGGAAGTATTGGGAGACGAACATTACAATACTGCCCAAAGGGTAAAAGAGATCCTTCAACGTTATACCGAACTTCAAGATATCATTGCGATTCTTGGAATGGAGGAATTATCGGACGAGGATAAGCAGGTAGTAAACAGGGCGAGAAGAGTGCAGAGATTCTTATCTCAACCATTCCATGTTGCAGAAGCCTTTACAGGCTTGCCTGGTGTTTTAGTTGATATTAAAGATACTATAAAAGGTTTTAATCAGATTATTGATGGAGAATTTGATCATTTACCTGAGGCCGCATTTAACCTTGTTGGAACCATAGAGGAGGCTGTTACGAAAGGTGAAAAATTAATGGCTGAAGCTAAAAGTTAACTAAGCTGTATAATATGCATTTAGAAATCATAACGCCTGATAAGACTATTTTTAATGGTGAAGTAGAATCGGCTACATTTCCAGGAAGTAAAGGTTCATTCCAGGTATTAAAAAATCACGCTGCTTTAATTAGCTCCCTTGACAAAGGTAAAGTCACATATAGAATCAATAACAACGAGCAAGAGATCGTAGTAAACGGAGGCGTAGTGGAAGTATTAAATGATAATATTATTTTACTTGCGGAAGAAATAATAGAAGAATAAAATTTTGAAAATTAAAATATAAAGCTGTTCAGGAATGAGCAGCTTTTTTCATTTATAACCAATCAACTTAGCACTTCTTTCAACACCTGGATCGATTTGAATTCCCTGATTGAATCATAGTGAAAACGGAAATAATCTATGATGAGCATAAGAATCTCATTTCGGACAGACTTCCCTAATTTCTGATGCTGTTCGTAATTGGATTGGATAAAAAAATTCACTTTTTCAGAAAACAGATTATCATTGGTTTTAGGGTGGCCAACTTCTTTGAGCATACTGTGTGCAGATTCAGGTTTGATCCCTAAGTATTTGCTAAACAGGAACATAAACTGAAGGTGGAAATTTTCATAATTCTCATCCATAAAATCAAACGTTACGATTGATTCATAAATAAATTCATATAATTGCTCATTTTCTTCTTCATGGAGGGTCTGATTAAGCAATTCAGTGAGAAACAGCGCAACTGACGTCTTCTTGATATTGTACGGGATAGATTGAAAATTGAAGCTGCATTTTATTTCGCTTATGCGGTTTATCTCCTTTCTTTTGTTGTGGTAAACAACAAGATCCAAAATCGTTAATGGCTGGAACATAGCAATCTTGGTTATAGCTGTTTTGGTTCGTACACTGTTTACGATGTAAGATTGCATTCCGAAGGCTTCTGTAAAGATCCTGGCAATGATCGAAGATTCCTTGTATTTTATATATGAAAGCGCAATTCCCCTGGATTTATAAAGCATTCTACATAAATAGTTCTACCACGAATTTAATGGGTAATGGATTAATGATAAAATGATAGAATGCATAAATGATTAAATTACAGAAAAGAAAATATTTATTGAAAGATTAATAAATGACCCTTAAATTTTGATGTAGAAGTATTTATAGATTGCAACTCGTTGGAGATATGCAAAGCATCATCTTTAATTATTTAAGCATTTATTCATGCATTTACGCATTTATTTAATTACCTTTTTTAGCTTCTA
>DAOVVI010000454.1 GCA_030637245.1 Cyclobacteriaceae bacterium | reverse complement strand
GCCTTTATTTTTTTTGTTTTCACTAATTCATTGAAAATGAGTCCGGCTTTTTCCCTTTCGCCCATTCCCAGCCAGCAGATGCGACAAGGCAATCCCTGAAAAGTTATTTTCTCTTTAGCTCCTTCCAGCCACTGTATCAGGGATTTATTTTCAGGAAATGCTTCAATTAGCGCTCTATCCGTCACATAGATATCTTCCGGATCTCCGGATAAAGCCGCCCAGCGGAAGGGGCCTTTTCCTTCACAAAATAAGGGTCGGATATATTCCGGGACGAATCCATGAAAATCAAATGCATTTTTTTCTCCCCCCTGTAAAGCAAATTCTCTCAGATTGTTTCCATAATCAAACGTCTTGCTGCCTTTATTCTGCAATTGCAACATCAATGTAACATGACGTGCCATACTTTTTAGTGACATGGTTTTATATTTTTCCGGATCTGTGATCCTGAGTTTTTTTGCTACACTAAGCGTGATTCCATTGGGTATGTAGCCATTCAATGGATCGTGAGCAGATGTTTGATCTGTTAATATATCCGGAATAATTCCATCATTCAACAGATTTTCCAACATATCGCCAATGTCACTTACCAGGCCAATAGATATGGTTTTTTTAGCCTTTTGTGCTTCCAGCGCCCAATCTCTTGCTTCATTGTAATCATAGGTCATTTTATCTATATACCTGGTTTGAAGTCTTTTCTTGATTCGTTCCGGATCGACGTCAGCTCCCAGAAATGTAGCTCCCGCCATGGTCGCTGCCAATGGTTGGGCGCCACCCATACCGCCAAGTCCTCCGCTTACCAATAATTTACCTTTCAAGTCTCCATTGAAATGTTTATTTCCGCAGGCAATAAAAGTTTCGTAAGTTCCCTGAAGAATGCCCTGGGATCCAATATAAATCCAACTGCCGGCTGTCATCTGACCATACATCATCAAGCCTCTCTCTTTCAGATCATTAAAATGATCCCAATTTGCCCAGGCAGGAACAAGGTTACTGTTGGCGATCAAAACCCTTGGCGCTTCCGGGTGTGTCCTTACTTTTCCAACTGCTTTTCCCGATTGCACAAGAAGGCTTTCGTCATCATTTAATTCCAGTAAACTATTGATAATTTGTAGCAGCGCTTCAGGATTTCTTGCTGCCTGACCGGTCCCGCCATAGATAACCAAATCTTCCGGGCTTTCAGCAACTTCCGCATCCAGGTTGTTGAGCAACATGCGCAATGGCGCTTCTGTCTGCCATGATTTGGCATTTAGTTCTGATCCGGTAGGGGATTTATATTGGGGATGATTGGCATAGTGTTTAATAAATTCCGAATACTTCATGGTCTTCGTTTTTAAATTCAATGTTTTCGTTTATAGTTATTTCTTTCACTACCTTAACCAGTTCTTTATTTTTAATAATATCCAGGGCAATATTAATGTCTTCCGAATAAACACGATCTTTATCCACTGTAGGAATTTTAATCCGTACATAATCGTGACAAGCATTAAGGATCTTAGTTGATTTTAATGGTCTGCGAAAATCAAATCCCTGAGCGGCGCAGGTTAATTCGATGGCAAGGATTTTTTCCAAATTCCAAATAATTTTCAACGTTTTTCTACCACTTATCGAACCCATACTCACATGGTCTTCCTGGCCTAATGATGTAGGTATGCTGTCTGCGCTCGCTGGAAAGCAAAGGGTTTTATTTTCACTAACCAGTGCGGCAGAGGTGTATTGAGGGATCATAAATCCTGAGTTTAATCCGGTGTCTTCCATCAGCAGAATAGGAAGTCCTTCGATTTTTCCTTCCAGTGAAAAATATATTCTTCTGTCAGCAATATTACCCAACTCTGCTGCTGCGATTCCCGCGTAATCCAGGGGTAAAGCTAATGGTTGTCCATGGAAGTTTCCCCCGCTTATGGTATGGTCTTCATCAAAAATAACAGGATTATCAGTTACTGAATTCAGCTCAATTTCCAACAGCTCTTTCAAATGCAGCCAGGCATTTCTCGAAGCTCCATGAACCTGTGGAATACATCTCAAAGAGTACTGATCCTGAACTCTTTCGCAATGCTCATGGGATTTTAAAATTTCTGAACCTTCCAGCATTTTATGCATTCGTTGGGCAACATATTTGTTGCCGGCATAAGGCCTGAGTTCATGGAGTTCCGGTAAAAATGGTTGTGCTGAACCAAGCATAGCCTCCAGATTCATTGCAGCTATAATATCTGCATGATCAAGGCAATTCTGTAACTCCTCAACTATCTTAATGGCAAACGATGAAATGAATTGAGTACCGTTGATAAGCGCCAGTCCTTCTTTTGGGCCAAGCTCAAGTGGTTCCAGAGCATATTTTTTTAAGATCTTTGTACTTTGTACCTGTTTGTCCTTTTCCCAAACGTGACCAAGCCCGATCAGAGGTAAAAATAAATGTGCTAAAGGAGCCAGATCTCCTGAAGCTCCTACAGAACCCTGTGAAGGAACGACCGGGATAACATTATTTTCAATATGCCATTGAATTCGTTGAAGGGTTTCCATTCGAATACCGGAATAGCCAAATGATAAAGATTGGATTTTAAGGATCATCATCAGTTTAGCAATATCCTTTGAAACCGGATCTCCGAGACCTACACTGTGACTTTGAAGAATGTTATTTTGAAGTTTGATGGTATCTTCTTTAGAAATAATCGTGGTACATAAAGGCCCAAATCCTGTATTGATCCCATAAACTATTTTTTGGTGTTCGATGATCTTGTCAACTGCTTTTTTGCACTTTTGTATTTTAGCTTTGGCGACATTTCCAATTGCACCTTGTAATTCTCCAGAGCAAATTTTAAGTGACTTTCCAACTGTCAACTGCTCTTCGCCATATAGAAATTTATTCTTCATAACCGGGTGTTTATTGAAATAACAAATTTTAGGTCAATAAATTAAG
>DAOVVI010000106.1 GCA_030637245.1 Cyclobacteriaceae bacterium | reverse complement strand
ATCTAAATGATCCGCTCTGACTCAAAGAGATATTTTCATCGATTTAATACTGCGAATTAGATGAAAGATAAAGAAAGTTAAAAGATAAAGTCCTATTTAGCAATGGAAAACGAGTGTTTAAATATTATTAATGATTAATAAACCGGCTGCTCGGGATTTGAAATCCTGAACCTGGGTATTGAGGATGATTATTGGGCTTTTTCAAAGATTAGCAGTTAAAGAATGTGTCTCTAGATAAGGCTGAAATTCCCGGATATTTGCTTTCGGATTACAAATCAGAAAGAGCTGGTATAAATTATTTTATACACCACCTTATATATTTTATTTTCTATGTAAATTTCGGTCAAACACAAATCCCTGGTTGGACGATAAATGGAAGATAAAAAGCATAGTAAACTGATTCTTGGTATAGGTAACGATATCCTGACGGATGATGGTATCGGGCCAAAATTGGTACAAGAATTACAGAAAGCCATGGATCATACAAAAGTGACTTTCCATACAGCCGCCATAGGAGGGCTTGAGATTATTGAAATGATCAGGGGATATGAAAGGGCGATTATCATTGATGGGATTAAAACAAAAGATGGTGTCCCCGGGACTATTTACAAATTAACGCCTGCTAATTTTAAGGAAACCCTTCATCTATCGAGCTTTCATGATGTTTCATTTCTCACCGCACTGGACCTGGCTGAAAAGATGGAAATTCCAATACCATACCAGATCGATATTATTGCCATTGAAATTGTGGAAGACCTGACTTTCTCCAATGAATTTAGTCCGTCTATTGCTGGCAATTATAAACAGATATTCGAGGAAGTATTGGAAATAGTGCAGAAATTAATTTAGTAGAATGGCATTAAGGAATTTCTCGCCAATGTTTTAAAGATCCGTATCCCTAAGTATGAAATAGTTTGTAGCATCTGGAATATTATAGATTTGAGAATGTTAACATCTATAATTTATGAATATTTCTCATGAGAAGATAAAGCGCCTGCCTTGTCTGAGGGTGATTTGACAATGAGTTCAAGTGGTCAAACGATAAAATATCATATAAAATTCAATTTCGGCACGCTCTTTGGATAACACAACTCAATACGCACTTCCTGTGAACAGATGAAAGAAAAGATGGCTATTTTATTAGTGGCAATTTGTTGCATAATTCCTTACCAGGTATTTGCTTCAGATAAAAATGACCCGGCCACAAAAACTGCAAACTCATCGTCTCATGATAATAGAGGTATATTTTCACATGATGATAAATCAAACTTAATTTCAAATTCCGGATTTGAGAAATTTACAAGCGGTTGGATGTTGGGTAAATATAATGGGGGCTCAGGTTTTTTTACTACAGACTCAATCAATGCTATCTCCGGTAAACAAAGCGGCGTTGTCCTCACCGAAAATCAGAAACAGGATCTTAGTGATGTTCAGCTATTCAGTTTCCTTGAAATTTCAAAAAATACGCTTTACGCTTTTTCGTTTAAAGCAAGCGTACAAAAAACATGTCTCATTTCTATATCTGTAAGTAATGGAGTAGAAACTTTTTATGAAGAAAAGTTACTATTGCAGCCCGAAAAAAAAGATTATGGCCCATACATTTTCCAAAGTGAGATTGATGAACCATTTTCATTCTTTGCTTTTAACCTGGGCAAAACCAACCGCGAAATCCGGCTTGACGAAGTGGTGATTCAGACAGACATTACAGAATTTGATATTAATAAAAAAATAACTGACACCGGCATTAATTTAGGTCAAAAGAAAGCACTAAAAACATTGCATATCAATTTACCAAAAGCCAGCGAAGATGAATATCCCCTGGTTGTTATGGATGAAAAGGGAAACACAATCGCCATTGATAATATAGGGAAAGGGGAGCAAAAGATTCACTTCTCCCTAAATTCAGATTTTGAGGAAGGCCAGTATGTGCTAAAAATATTTACACCCTCCAGAACATTGGCTTATAATTTTGAAATTGAATATTAATCAATTGTGATATATCTAAAATATTAAACTCAATTCTAAATTATATTGATAATCAACTTCAGCTTCCACTTTTTTTCATGATATTCGTAGCTGTTTCACAGCGTAATTAAGAATATTATAATCATGAAAAAATCACTATTCACTTTCATACTTATACTCCTTTATCAGTTTTCATTCTCTCAAAATCAGCTCTCCAACATGGAGAAAATGGAGGGATATGAGCTGCTTTTCAATGGAGAAAACCTTAATGGCTGGGTTGGCAATAAAACTGATTATGTGGCTGAAGATGGCATGATCATCATCTACCCTGAAAAGGGTGGAAAAGGCGATCTTTATACAGAAAAAGAATATGCCAATTTTATTTTTCGTTTTGAATTTCAATTGACTCCGGGGGCCAATAACGGTCTGGGGATTCGGGCTCCACTCGATGGAAATTCTGCTTACAAAGCGATGGAATTACCAATTCTGGATAACACTGCCGAAAAGTACAAGGATTTGCATGAATATCAATATCATGGTTCTGTCTATGGAGTAATTCCTGCTAAAAGAGGATTCTTAAAACCTGTCGGCGAGTGGAACCAGCAGGAAGTAATCGCTGAAGGAAACAATATTAAAGTAATTCTGAATGGAGAAGTGATCGTCGATGGAAATTTGAAAGAAGCCAGAAAGGGAGGGACAATGGATGGCAAAAAACACCCTGGTCTGAAAAACAAAAAAGGACATATCGGATTTCTTGGCCATGGAGATTTGGTAAGATTCAGGAACATCAGGATTAAAGAGATATTAGCTGAATAATTCAGTTTCCAGAGAAGCTTGCTTCTTTCTTTAAGGAGAAATACACCGTTTGGTTCATTATAAAACATTTTAAGGCTAAGGAAAAGGCTAAGGCTGAAGGAAAGAAGGTAGGCAGTAGCAGGAGGCAGTAGCAGGAGGCAATAAAAGTGAAAAGGGATTAGATGAAGTTTAGGAAATTACCTGCCGGCATGCGGGCTTATTACTAAATGGAGAATATTAACGAATTATTGAGAGACAATTAACTATAATCCTTTAATCCTACTTTGTCAAGTTTTATTGTTTGCCATTGCTGTGTGTTGTCACCAGCAATAATTTTCTGGATTTCCTGTTGGTGAAAACACACAACAGGGACAAGTATTTCAAATATGACAAAGTAGGATTAATCTGAAAATAATTATTTTAAATAAATTATGGGCAAGACCATCATAGTATCCAACAGGCTTCCGGTTAAAATTATTCGTGAAGAAGATTCATTTTATTACGTCCCCAGTGAAGGGGGGCTGGCTACAGGGTTGAACTCTATTTATAAAAAAGGAAATAACCTTTGGGTTGGCTGGCCTGGACAAAACATAAAAAAACAAGAAGAAAAAGAACAGGTCACAAAAGATTTAAAAAAGGATAACATGATCCCTGTTTTTCTCTCAAAAAAACTTATTGAAAATTTTTACGAAGGATTTAGCAATGATACAATCTGGCCAATTTTCCATTATTTTCTTCAATTTGCCAATTTCGACAGAAACTTTTTCGATGCATACATCGAGGCTAATAAAATATTTTGCTCGGCAGTTTTAGATGTTGCAGAAGATGGGGACACCATCTGGATACATGACTATCAGTTGCTCTTATTACCTCAGATGGTCAGAGAAAGGTTGCCAAATGCGGCAATAGGCTTTTTTCAACATATCCCTTTTCCTTCCTTTGAGGTTTTCCGGATGATGCCCTGGAGAAAAAAAATATTACGAGGCATGCTGGGCGCCGACTTAGTAGGTTTTCATACCTATGATGACATGAGGCACTTTTTATCCTCGGTAAGCAGGTTGGTCGGAATTCCTAATTCACGAGGAAGGATCGAGACCGGAAACAGAATTATTGAGGTTGATTCTTTTCCGATGGGAATTGATTACAACAAGTATGCTATAACCGCGGCTTCTCCAAAAACCATCGATCAGGAAATTAAATTCAGGGCTGCTCTTGGCAATCAAAAACTCATTATTTCCATAGATCGGTTAGACTATTCCAAAGGACTGCCTAAACGACTTGAGGCTTTTGAATTATTCCTGAAAAAGTACCCGGAATTCCAGGAAAAAGTATCAATCATTATGATTGTAGTTCCCTCCAGGGACAATGTAGGTCAATATAAGGACTTAAAAGAAGAAGTAGATCTGCTTGTCGGAAGAATAAATGGGAATTTTGGAAAACTCACCTGGACGCCAATCCATTATTTTTACAGGTCATATTCTTTGGAGTCTCTTTCAGCATTTTACCGAATGGCTCATGTAGCGCTGGTAACTCCTATGAGAGATGGTATGAACCTGGTATGCAAAGAATTTATTGCCAGTAAATTAGATAAAACGGGAGTCCTCATTCTAAGTGAAATGGCCGGCGCTTCCAAAGAGTTGTCCGATGCTATTTTGATTAATCCAAATAATACGGATCAGATGGTTGACGCCATTTACCAGGCTTTGACCATGCCCGAAGAAGAGCAAATCATGCGTATTAGCATCATGCAGGAAACTCTGAAGAGGTATAACATCAATCATTGGGTAAACATATTTATGGACAGGTTAAATCATATAATTGAGATTCAAAAATCAATGGCCACTAAAATTCTCGATGAACAGGCAAGTAAAGCCATCGCTGAAGAATTTGGTAAGGCCAACAATAGAATGATGTTTCTCGATTATGACGGTACATTAATAGGATTTCAACCCGATCCCCAGATGGCCAAACCTGATAATATCTTGCAAAATCTTTTAAAAAAGCTTGCGGCAAACCCGAAAAACAGGGTGGTGATTATAAGTGGCCGTGACAGAGAAACACTGGATTCCTGGCTTGGCCACATGCCATTGGATATCATTGCCGAGCACGGTGTTTGGCTGAAAGAAAAACATGGCAAATGGAATCCTATCACAAAACTTAAAAGCAAATGGAAAGATGAATTCCGGCCGGTCATTGAGCCTTATGTAAACAGGACTCCGGGTTCATTTATTGAAGAAAAAGATCATTCCCTGGTCTGGCATTTCAGAAAGGTAGAAACAGGATTGGGAGAACTGAGATCAAGGGAACTAACCAGTCACTTGAAGTATTTATCAACGGGAAAAAATCTCCAGGTGCTGGAAGGTGATATGGTTGTTGAGGTTAAAAACGCAGACGTGAACAAAGGCCGGGCCGCTCAGAAATGGTTAAACACTATTGAAAATGATTTTGCTTTAGCTATTGGCGATGACTGGACAGATGAAGACACCTTTAAAGCAATGCCGGAAGAGGGTGTTACCATAAAAGTCGGAAGCACATCTTCGGCAGCTAAGTATAATGTTCCTACCTTTAAAGAAGTTCGTGGATTTTTAAAGATTTTGGCGGAGAAATAATCAAAAGAATGCTACGGTGGCTACGGCTTTGTGTATGGTTTCGTTGCGTAGCACTAAGTTAACAAAAAGGAGCGAACCTATTGTTCAGCAACTTGGATTTTCCGAAAGGAAAATCAGAAGCAATGAACTATACATACTGTGTAGTACGTTATTTATTTCTCATTTTCACTGTAAGCTTGAAAATAAAATATACAATTAATCCTGCAATAATTATTATTACAACGTCTTTGAAATCTGATAACTTGGAAACAGAAAGCAACCAAACGCAAATTATGATACCCAATATTGCTGATAGAGAACCAAAACGCAGTTTAAAGGCCGTTTCATTTTGCTTATTTGCCTTTCTCAACTTGATGAGTGCAGCAGAAATAATAGCAAATATAAATACTTTACTAATGACACTTATTGATAAGGCATAGATAAATGTACCTGTTACAGAGACAAGAATGGTAACAACTGAATATACGATTAAGCTTACATAGGGAACAGCTGTTTTAGTATTGGTTTTTGAAAATACCATTGGAAATTGATTTTCTTCGCTTAAAGCGAAAGGCAATCTGGATCCAGCCAATAAATTAGCGTTCAGTGTTCCCCCTATAGAAATAACGGCTCCAATGGTAATAAATATTCCACCAGAAGAACCAAAGAAAAAATCTGCCGCATCGGCAATAGGTTTATTTGAGTTAGCAATAGCGGGGAATGTACCTACAGAAACTAGTTGAATCAGCATGTAAAATATAGTCACAAATAGGGTAGAGAAAATCAATGCAAAAGGAATAT
>DAOVVI010000237.1 GCA_030637245.1 Cyclobacteriaceae bacterium | reverse complement strand
ATGAAATGCATGTTGGTGGTTTCACTAAAAACCCGAATTCAGGAATAGAGGAATCAAAAAGAGGAACTTACCTTGGTTTGATTGAAAAAATACCATATCTGAAGGAATTGGGAATTACAGCGGTTGAGTTGATGCCAGTCCAATTTTTTGATGAGCAAGACGCCCAACCTGGTCTTACAAATTATTGGGGTTATAGCCAGATTGCCTTTTTTGCACCTCATGCAGGATATGGATATAGTAATGATCCTGTAGAAATTGGTAATGAATTCAGAGAAATGGTCAGAGCCTTTCACAAAGCCGGGATCGAGGTGATTTTGGATGTCGTATTTAATCATACTGCCGAAGCAGGAATTGATGGTCCCATTCTGTCTTTCCGGGGACTGGAAAATAAGGCATATTATATTTTAAATGATAAGAAAAATGCATATCTGGATTATTCGGGTTGTGGAAATACAATAAATGCCAATCATTCTATTGTTAGAAGAATGATCATGGATTGTCTTAGAAGCTGGGTTACTGAGTATCATATTGATGGGTTTCGGTTTGATTTGGCGTCTGTTCTTTCAAGAGATGAATTTGGAGAACCACTCAAAAGTCATCCTGTTTTATGGGAAATAGAATCTGATCCTGTGTTGGCGGGCACGAAAATTATAGCCGAAGCATGGGATGCCGCCGGACTGTACCAGGTTGGTTCTTTTATCGGCGACCGTTGGGCTGAATGGAATGGTAAATATAGGGATCATGTGCGCAGATTCATGAAAGGGGATAAGGATATGGTCTCCAAATTCGCTTCAAAGATAATGGCAAGTCCGGATATTTATAGCGATCCGGGACGAGAACCAAACCGAAGTATCCACTTTGTGGCATGCCATGACGGATTTACACTAAATGATTTGGTGTCGTATAATAATAAGCACAATGAAGCTAACCTGGAAAAAAGTAGAGATGGATCAAATACTAATTTTAGTTGGAATAGCGGAGTAGAAGGCGAGACATCTAATCCATATATAAATGAACTCAGGCTAAGGCAAATAAAGAATTTTTTGGCGCTTACATTTATTTCTCAGGGGACTCCCATGCTATTGATGGGTGATGAAGTAAGACGATCTCAGGGAGGCAACAATAATGTCTATTGCCAGGATAATGAAAAAGGATGGTTCAATTGGGATTTGGTAAATGATAATGCTGATTTACTGAATTTTGTAAAGGATTTAATTTCTTTTACACAGCAAAAGGAAATCTTTAAAATTGAGAATCTGCTTGCTTCTCCTGAAGATATTGATGAACCTCATATTACCTGGCACGGAGTAGAGCTGAATAAACCTGATTGGTCCGAAAATTCAAGAAGTCTGGCATTTACATTGTTTCATCCTGAATCAAATGAGGTGATCCATGTAATGGTAAATGCGTATTGGAAAGATCTGAAGTTTCACATTCCTGATTTGAAAGGGAAACAATGGATTGAAGTTGTAGATACGTCGTCAAGAGCTCCAAACGATTTTTTTAAAGTTGGAAAAGGAAGAATTACAGGAAAGAAATTAATAAATGTCAAGGATAGATCGATATTGATTCTAATGGCTAAATAGTGTTATCAGATTACCAGGGATTCCAACTCCTTCGGAACAATTACTTTAGGTAAAGAAACGGTAAAACATGCATATTTTCCTTCCTCACTTTCAACACTGATTTTGCCATGAAGTTTTTGAACGGCTTTTCTCACTAAATATAAACCCAAACCATTTCCCTTTGATTTTTCAGTTCCACGATAGAACATTTCAAATATTTTCTCATGTTGTTCTTTCAGTATTCCAAAGCCATTATCTTCAACACTGATAATTATCGATTTTCTGGAAGTTCTCAGATTTATTTCGATTTCAACTTTTTTTGTTTTTTTGAAGAATACTGCATTTTCAAGAAGATTTTCAAGGATTATTTTCATCAAAATATAATCGCTTATTAAAGAGAAATTTGGTTCGGATGCCAATTTTATTTTTAAATCAGCTTCATCAATGTAATTTATTAGATTTGAATTACATTCCTTTATTATCTTATTGAAATCAATTTCTTCTCTATTGATAACCTCACGGTTAATAAAGTGAATATTATTGAGTTTGTTTAATACTTTATTTATATCTACAGCACCTTTTTCGATCAATTCAATATATTCCTTTAAGGCGTCATCTTTATTATCCATTTTAGCAAGGAGAGTCATGCCAAGCAACCTGGCAATTGGTCCTTTTAGGTCATGTGAGGCTCTGTATATAAAAAGATCCAGTTCGTTGTTTGCATTGATTAATTCATCGTTCATGAGTTTCAAAGTGGAGGTTCGATCGGCCACCATATCTTCAAGATTAGAATTGATGCTGATTAACTCCTCATTTGTATTGTCCAGTTCTTTTTTTGCTTTGGAGATCTCATTGTTCTTGGATTTCAGCAATTTGTTCTGACTTTCTATTTCATTTTTTTGGTTTAATATTTCCGCATTGGCACCTTCGAGTATATTATTTTGATTTTTGATCTGTTCAGTCCTCAACTTCACCTGGTTTTCAAGTATTATTTTGGATTTATGAAGTGCCCTTGTTCGCAATTGAATCGTAAGCAAGACGGCACTAAATATAAAAAGTACGGTGAGTGAGTAAAACCACCAGGTTTGCCAAATAGGAGGTTTTACAATTATAAAAATTGATTTTCCTTCTTCATTCCATACGCTGTCATTATTTGAGGCTTTTACCCTGAATAAATAATTTCCAGGTTGAAGGTTCGTATAATTGGCAAATTTTCTATCACCCACGTAATTCCACTTATTTTCGAAATTTTCCATTTTATAAGCGTATGTATTCTTTTTTGAATCTGTAAAATTTAAAGCTACAAATTCAAATGAAATGGATACGTCTTTATAGGAGAGTACAATTGTATCTGTTTCAGAAATATGTCTTACAAGTGGAGAACCCGGACTTCCTATAGAAACCTTTTCGTTTAAGATTTTGAAATCAGTAAAAATGACTTCCGGTTTATTGAGGTTATCAAATATTTCGTTAGGGGAAAATGTGGTATAACCATTAATGCCTCCGAAAAGCATTTCTCCCTGCTTTGTCAAATAGCCAGCTCCTTGATTAAATTCTGTGTTTTGAAGACCATCTTCACTATCGTAATTCTTTATAGCATGTGTGTTTTTATTCAATCTGGAAATTCCTTTGTTGGTACTAAGCCATAAATTACCATTATGATCATCCAAAATTGTATAGATCGATTTTGAAGGAAGTCCACTGTTTTTGTTAAATTGTTCAAACCTGTTGCTAGGTATGTCAAGCATATTCAAACCATCGGATGTACCAATCCAAAGTTTGGAATCATCGTCTAGGTACAAGGAGTAAATAGAGTTGCTGGAAAGACTATTTTCATGGAAATATCTGGTGAATTTATTGTTTTCCGGATCGAATTTATTTAGTCCGTCTCCGAAAGTTCCAATCCATAGATATCCATTTTTATCTTCAACAATTGATCTAATATCATTCCCTCCTATACTGAATATGTCATTTTCATCTGATAAGTATCTTGTAAATTTTTCTTTTTCATATAAATTCAATCCGGCGTCTTCCGTGCCGATCCAGATTCTACCTTTTCTATCTTCAAAAATACATCGTAGATTATTACTGCTTATAGAATTGATATCTTCAGGATCGTTTGTAAATTTACTGATATCACCGGTACCAATATTTAGTACATTTAAACCTCCTCCTCCGGTTCCAATCCATAATCTTTTTGATTTGTCCCTATGTAAGGCATAAATTCTGTTATGAGAAAGATAATGTATTTTGGTTAATTTTTTGGACTTACGCTTGTCATATTTCTTTAAGAGGCGGTTTTTTTCTTTAATGCTTTCCCCGTCAATAATAAAATCATCAGTCAAAAAATTAGTAAAAATATCTGTGACAGGATCATATTTTGTCAGGCCTTTATCATAGGTGCCTAACCATAACACACCATTATTTTCCTTATAAATGGCCTGGATGTTATTACTACTAAATGTATTTGATATACCAGGGATTCTTTTGTGCCAGGTAAATCGATCACTTTGTATGTCAATCATATTTATTCCCGCATTTGTCCCTATCCATAAAATACCTGATCGGTCCTCAAAAACAGAAGTAACATTATTACTTAAAACAGAGAAGTCACTATTTGGATCTATAATAAAGTTTCCAACTGCTCTGGTATATTTATTTACAAATCCAAGGCCATTATCTATTGTTCCAAACCAGATTAATCCTGACGCCCTCTGGTAAATGCTTAGAATACTATTACTTGCTGCAGAATTATTCGGGATTACCTTACGATGAAAGTTTATAATTTCATCTCTGTTATTAAGATTTCGTCCATTTTTTGTTGGTTTAAGTAAATCAATTCCTCCTCCTGTGCCAATCCATAGATCTCCATCATTGTCCTCATATATGGTATGGATTTGGTTGTTACTTATACTTTGGGTTGAATTAATATCAGATTTTACATACCGTAATAATTTACCAGACTTGGGCTCAAGCATATTGATGCCATTATCAGCAGTACCGATCCAAATAAAACCATACTTGTCCTTTTCTAAACAAGTGATATAATTTGAGCTTAAACTCTGAGGGTTTTTAATTATGT